>JAHFTP010000181.1 GCA_023265495.1 Chlamydiota bacterium | reverse complement strand
TTAGTCGTGCCGAATATTTTGCTTTCACTCTCATAAGGTAGTACTCTCTTTTTTTTCTGTTGGTTATAAGCCGCCGGATTCGAGCGTGATGGATCGGCTCATAGCATCCATCCAAGGCAAAAGAGCAGAGTATAAAAGAAAAGGAGTTTTCCTGTTTTCTCTAAAAGAGAATTCAGAGATTCCCCTTCTTTATATCGGAGTACGGAGGTGATCAGCATAGTGGCCGGAATAATAGAGAGAGAGGCTAGCATACATAGGGGGTGGCTCTCCCAAAAAAGCAGCGGGATGCTGCAGGCGATAAGAAGCATCGCAGTGTAGTGCACCTTGCCAAAGACCTTGCCAAAGCGAACGACTAGCGTCTTTTTGTTTGCAAGTCTATCTTCTTCTCTATCTCTTAAGTTATTTATGATAAGAATAGCATTAGATAGAGCTCCGGGCGCTATCCCTGCGAGAAGGGCTGCCGTGTCTAGCTGTTTAGTCTGCAGGTAGTAGGCTCCAAGGAGGGCGACGGGGCCAAAGAAGATAAGGACAAAGAGATCTCCAAGGCCTAGGTAAGCGAGGGGATAGGGCCCTCCCGTATACATGATGCCTAGGATGATTGCCAGAGTTAGAAGCAGCGCAAGGACAGGGCCTCCTACAAAGGTAAGATAGGTCCCTGCAAGGGCGGTGAGTGCAAAAACAGAAATAAAGGCATATTTGACTCGAGCGGGAGATGCGAGCTTGGCAGCTGTGATCCTGATGGGACCTTTCCTGTTTATTGTATCTGCCCCCTTGATACAGTCGAAATAGTCATTGGCTAGATTTGTCCCTATCTGTATGCCAAGGCCTGTGACAAGGGTAAAAAGAAAAAGGCGTAAATCAAAAAATCCGATCTTCATCGCCATAGCGTTTGCTATGAGTACGGGGCTTACCACGGCGATGAGCGTTTTAGGCCTTGTGGCCTCAAGCCATATCTTTGCTGTATGCATATTTTAAGGCCTTTTAGGAAATGAGCTGAAGTCAGGGACTCTCTTTTCTAAGAAAGCGCTATGTCCTTCTTTTGCTTCTTCTGTCATGTAGAAGAGCAGGGTGGCGTTGCCTGCGAGCTCCTGTATTCCCGCCTGCCCGTCACAGTCGGCATTAAAGGCAGACTTCAAACAGCGGATAGCCAGGGGAGAGTGTCTTGTGATCTCCTCGCACCACTCTAGAGTGGTTTCTTCTAGCTTTTCATAAGGGACGACGCAGTTCACAAGGCCCATTTGCAGCGCTTCTTGCGCATTGTACTTGCGGCATAGGTACCAGATCTCTCTAGCCTTCTTTTGTCCTACAATCCTAGAGAGGTAGCTCGCTCCGAAGCCCCCGTCGAATGATCCAACCTTGGGCCCTACCTGTCCAAAGATGGCATTGTCCGCTGCGATGCTCAAATCGCAAACGACGTGGAGGACATGTCCTCCTCCAATGGCGTAGCCTGCGATCATGGCGATAACAGGTTTAGGGCATGTCCGAATCTGCCTTTGGAAATCGAGGACGTTTAGCCTGGGGATGCCTTGCTCATCTCTGTAGCCTGCATTTTCTCGTATGCGTTGGTCTCCCCCCGAGCAGAAGGCCTCTTTCCCCTCTCCCGTGAGTATGACAGCCCCAATGGCAGGGTCTTCTCTTGCGTCATTTAGCGCATGGGACATCTCTTCTACAGTCAGAGGACGAAAGGCATTTCTTACCTCAGGGCGGTTGATGGTAATCTTTGCTACGGTGCCCGCTTTGTGGTATTTTATATCTTGATAGTTTCCAAAAGATGTCCAGTTAACTGCTTGCATAGGGTTACCTCAAATATCCAAGTTTTGATTTTTTCTGCACACTCTGACGGTCTTTCCAAGTGGAGGGCATGTCCGGTGTGTGAGAGGCTCTCTACCCGCACATAGGAAGGTAGTGTACTATAAAGAGATGCATATTTTGTGTCTTCATCTCCAAAGAGAAAGTAGGAAGAAGACAGTGTTTTCCTACTAGGAAATGTCTGCTTGGCAAGACTCATTTTCTCTAACATCTTGATGAGGAAAAGAGGGTTTTGCTTGTATCTGCGCTCCAAGGTAGTGGAAAAGTGGGGGCTCTTTCTGAAACTTGCAAAAAGGGGGGCTTGGTACCAGGCATCGACAAAATCTTCGATCTTGGAAGAGCGGAGCTTCTCTATCCATTTTTCTTCTTCTTGCTTTCTCTCTGTTTTACGCTTTTGTATGCTAAGGCCCGGGTGAGAAGAGAGGATGGCTGCATAGGGAAATAGCGACGGGTATTTTTCCTTGAGGTGAAGGAGTATGCGTCCGCCTAAAGAGTAACCGATAAAAAAATGTGCTTCAGAAGAAAAGGAGCGCACTGTTTGTATCAGAGAGCTGAAAATGTCTTCCTTCCACGGCGAGTCGCCGTGACCCGGAAGATCTATACTCACACAAAAAAAATCGGAGGAGAGGTCTTTCATCATGGGCAAAAAATCTTCTTTTGTGCCAAGGAAACCGTGGAAGAAAAAAAGGTGGGGGTTTTCTCTTGATCCTAGGGTAGTGTAGCTAAGCATAAACTCTCCTTGACAATCTCATGGATGGTCTGATGGATTTTTTTGTTGTTTTCTCTATCTGTAAATAGTTCAAAAATACAAGAGTGTGGATGTTTTTCTTGGAGTTGCAATGCCCTTTGTAGATCGTCTGCCCTCGCTATGGCCGTGTAAGGAAGACAAAACATCTCTGCCGCTTTAGCAAAGCTATACTCGTGTCTGTGAGCAAAGTAGTCTTCAAAGACCTCTTTTTCCTCAGAAATAGGTAAAAAGGAAAAAATGCCTCCTCCTCCATTGTTTACAATGAAGATGACAATAGGATGGGGGCTCTTATGTACGAGGGCAAGAGAATTTAGATCGTGCAACGAGGTGAGATCGCCAAGGATCGCCAGAGTAGGTCGTTTCCTGGCATGGGTGATGCCGCAAACGGTAGCGATGTTCCCATCGATGCCGGAGAGGCCCCTATTGCTAAAGAGGGGGCCTATCTCATTTTTTGGATGAAAAAAGGTGTTTGCATCTCTTATGGGCATGCTATTGGCGAGGAAAAGGGCCCACCCAGGTAAGGAAGCTTGTTCTAGCTGCCAAAAAAGTCCGGGCTCAGAGAGCTCTGACTGCTCAGAGAAAAATGTGTCTATTTTTTCTGCAATGGACAGGGATTTTTCTTTCCACTCGTTCATCCAAGACCCTGTTTTCCTTTTAAGATCGGGAAGCAGCTTTTCACAAAAGAGATCAGGGGCGCATGTGCACTTCTCTGTGACTCTGTAAGAGGGGTCATAGCAATCTACAATAGGATGAACAAGAAGGTAAGGCCCTTCCACCGTACCCAGATATTGCTCTAACACTTTAGAGACGATCCTGTCTCCGAAGTGAAGGACAGCCTCTGCTCTTCCGGGGCTAGCGTGTCTGCAGATCATCTCATAATAGGGGAGTGCATGTGCCCTCACGGGACAGGTGCTCTCCGCGAAGATAGGCCACTCTAAGGTCTTAGCTAGCTCGTAGATGGGTTTCATATTGGGAATTTCTGCCATGGCTCCAAGGACAATAACTCCTTTTTCTACTCGGCCTAGAAGGTCGGCATAGAATTTGAAGGCGCTGTCGCCAGCAGTAGCTATTATGGGCTTGTAGTGACAGGGAATGGGATAAGGGCTATCTGCTATTTTTTCGGAAGAAAAAAGAGGCTCTCTCAACAGGCAGTTGATATGCACAGGGCCTGGACATAGAGACCTTGCCTTCATGACAGCAAAGGACAGGGCAGACTGCAAGTATTTGCTTGGAATAGACTCTTCCGGACAGGGGAGATCGAT
>JAHFTP010000180.1 GCA_023265495.1 Chlamydiota bacterium | reverse complement strand
ATGAAGAATCTCAGGCGTTTCAGACTCTTTAAACCCCTCCCTCATCTGCTCGTAAATGGAATCGACAAACTGCTTTGCAGCTTTTTCAAATCCATCAGCATAGCCTGCAACACCGTTACAGTTATGAACCAAGAAGGATTCGCCAGAAGCTTCACCCGCAACATAGTAGGTATGAAAATCCTCAACCTCCAGGTTATAAACCATTTGTGGTAGGACCTTCAAAGAACGGACCGAGCGGACTGGCATGGTGATTCCGCTCAGAGAAAGAACATGGTCTGTAGCAAGGACTTCTCCGAAAGGAACAAATCTTTGTTTGTTTACTACAAAGACAGGATGGTTTTCCGTCGCAAAAATCTCTATCTCGCCTATTTTTAAAGCGACAGCATTTTCTGTTTCATGCTGGAAAAGCTGTGTCACTTTTTTAAAAGAGCATTTCAAGCCCTCTTCTACTGAACAGCTGACCACCTCATCTCCTGCTTGAATCTCCTCGATCGCTTTGAAACCTTCGCGTGTTTGGATCTGCGTCCCAGAGAGAAAACAGAACCGATCGAATAAAGCTTTCCCAGGTTCTTTTTCTCCATCCATTTTAAGAGGTTCATGAGCTGCCCTAACTTCCTGCCCCAAGATTTTGGCCGCAGAAGGCTTGCCTTCTCGGATATCTTTATCTAATTTTTCATAAAGCTTAAGAGTCATCCTCTGTGCGAGTGCTGGAGAGAACAAGAGCCCTGCATCCAGTTTCTTTTTCATATCTGCTGCTGCAAGTTGCGCCGCTTCTAAATCAGCTGCTTTCCGCTCTTCATAGCACTCTTCATGCAAGGGCCTGTCTCGTAGATCGGAAACGACTTTCGCAGGAACAAACGTTACGATAGGTAGGAAGGCAATGACTCCAGCCCCTTGCCCAAGCCCGATCCCAAGAACAATCGTAGGCATTTCAATCAAACCCACAATCGCCATTAAGTAAACAGCCCCGACAAAAGCAGCGACAAAGACCACACACTGCGCCCATTTAGGCCAGGACTCAAACCAATCGACAAACCCTTCCCAAGTTCTTTTAAAAAACCAGCAGACTTTTTGCCAAGCAGTAACGTCTTCTTTGGAGCTTTCAATCACATGGTTAAAATGCTCTGTAATAAACCTCTGATAAGTCTCCCTTTTGAAGAATTTAAAGAACTCTTGGAGAACCTGATCTTTGACATCGCCACTATGCTTATCCTCACGCAAGATGCTATCTAAAACATCTTTTTTATCATTAAAAAAATCGTAAACTGTTTTTTTAAGCCGATCTAATGTGATAAACGAAATATCATTTTCTTTTTCCTGAGGATGTGCAAATAAGTAGGTGTTTTGAGCGATATGATAAGCAGAATCATCTAAGAATTTACGTATCCCTTCCTCTTTTGTGTCATAGACGGTAAGTTTTTTACTCTGCCATCCCAGATGGAGGTAAAATTCTTTGGAACCTAAAAAAGGCATAGCTCGCCAGCTCAAGTCCTCTATTGTCCCGACACCGATCAGATGCCAGGGCTCTGTGATGACATCATCGTTTCGAACTATTTTTTGATAGACTTTGTTGTTGTCGTACACAGCATAGTATTCGACCCAGTTTCCATGACGCACGACGGGATAGGGTCCCCATGTGAGCAGATGGCCTCGTTCCGAAAAAGAGAACCGATCATTCCAGGAAATTTCAGAAGAATCCCCCACCATTCTCTCTGCACTGCGAATATTGTTGTCTGAGGTTTTTGCGATAAAAAAGAGTTTGTCGTTATTTTGTACAATACACACAAGGGATTGCAACTCATCGCTTAATTTTCCTAGACTGGACCAATCACTTGGAATAAGAAGTCCATCTACACGTGCTATCCATTTCAACTCAAATATTTCTCGATCTGAGTTGACCACCACAAGCGCTCCACCCACGTGGTTCCCACCACTATAGAAGTGGAAATCGCTCATAATCTCTTTTCCATGTGGCGGAGAGCCGACTTCAAACCACCGCTCCCGGTAAGAAGCCGACACCTTTGCAGAAGGGTTTTCTATCCGTGCTTTGATAAGACCTGTCTCATCTTGGACAAACAGATAGCACAGATATTCAGACTCTTCTGTCTGCCCGCAGGTTCTCCCAAAACGAGCGGCACCTGTGAAAAGAACTTATTCTTCTGTAAAAGCAGGAGGAGTGCTTTCCGATATATATGTTTTCTCGTTTAAACGTCCATCTGTATGAAGAATATAGAGAGAAAGATCGTGTTGTCCCCCCACGCTCAGAAACGTAGAGACGTTTTCTGCAACAAGTTTGGATGTGTCATGAGATTTGAGATAAAACTGGCTGTTAAAATAAAGGTTGGAGAGATAAAGCCCTACACTTCGTTTTCCATAGAGATCGAGTAATTTAGGCTCTCCCTCCTTGTTTGCAAACATATCTGAGCCAAAACTCAGCGCATCAGCAATCTCCTGATCTTTCAATCCTGCTGCATAAAGTCTTGAAGACGCACCTGATTTACTGTAGATGAGATTTGGGTTCAAACCATTTTTTATACTCTCCGGAGAAATATTTTGACGATTCGCCTCTTGGAAAAGAGGATCATCTTTTAAAAACTCTGCAATCGGATCTAGTGGTTCATCTGAGCTGATTTTGAGACTAGGCGCGAGGAGGAGGATCGCCGCAGTGTACGTGTTGGTACATGAGGACGATCCGACGACGATGAAACAACGTATCAAATCAGCTCAGATGAACCACTAGGATCGCTTTTCGAAATTTGAACCTGAAAAATGTGTCTTCTGTTGTATAACTGGCTGATGCAAGCTCTTTGTAGTAGCAAAATGCAGCCTCTTGCTCCGAATCTTTTTCGTGCACTTCATTGAAATCAAGGAGGTACCATTTTTTCTTTTCTAAGCTGTAAATCAGGTTGTCTGCATGAAGATCTTCCACATGCAGCTTAGCGAGAAATAACGATGCATAGAGCTTGAGAGCTTCTGCAACAATCTGTGTTTGCAACTCACTTTTTGGCTCCATCAAAATCTTAGATAGTGTAGGCCCTGTAATAACGGCACAC
The DNA here is from genome assembly GCA_023265495.1 of Chlamydiota bacterium. GTDB lineage: Bacteria > Chlamydiota > Chlamydiia > Chlamydiales > Rhabdochlamydiaceae > JAHFTP01. The sequence continues at coordinate 775 of JAHFTP010000180.1, read as the reverse complement.
GGGTTTTGCGGTGTACAACTTTGAAAACACTGCCGATATACCCTCTTCCAAGAGGAAGCGCCTGCGCCAATTCAAAGTCCGTGCCTTCGAGAAAACTCCGAGCCCTTTGCGTCTCACTCTGGAAAGAAATCTCAGTCTTTTCACGCTCTTCATCTGCAAAAAGACTGAGACTAAAAGCAATCAAGACAAAAGCAATGCTGTATCTACAAATCCTCGATTTACATAAAACCATATTCTGTTCCTCTCTCTCATAGGAATTCCTTATTCAATGCTGAAAAGGCATTGTCTATGGTAAAAACTAAAAAAGAAAATAAACAGATGCTTGGAACTATGTTCCTATAGAGAGGCGATGGTCTGTCGTTGAGGCCTTGCGAGAACTCCAAGAACCCAGCACTTTTCTGCTAATTTACATGATTGGTATATGAATGGTATAAACCACTAAAAGTCACCGAGGCATCTCTTTAGCACGAATAGACGGGGCAGAAGGCATCTCTGTGCTTTTTGCAAGAAGCCGATCTCCTGCTGCTTTTAAAGAACGAGAGGTCTCTAAGAATTCCACGAGATCGGTCACAAGGCTTGCCAGGCCTTCTTCTGTGAGAAAATAGCCAAATTTCGACGTTTGTGTGTGCCGAACCACCATGTCTTCGATGGCAATCTTTGCAGCACTGGTGAATGGTTTTACCATAGAGAGCCCTCCCCATACACTACAATAACATGATTTTCAATTCAAGGAGGTGGTAACTAGATCGAATCCAGCACGAACATCTCTACCATT
>JAHFTP010000031.1 GCA_023265495.1 Chlamydiota bacterium | reverse complement strand
CACGGAGGCATCAACAGAGAATTAAGAGAAAATAGCTGTGCGTTCTTAAGCGGGCTGGACTTTGATGGCTACGCTATTGGAGGAAGTGTTGGTAAAAACAAAAAGGAAATGCAAGAAATGCTCTCCTACACCATGCCACGCCTCCCCCAAAGCAAACCAAACCATCTCCTTGGCATTGGAGATCTTGAGTCGCTCTCCCTTTGTATCCCCCTGGGCGTAGATACGTTTGATAGTTCCTACCCCACAAGAGCGGCAAGACATGGCGTTCTTCTTACCAAAGAAGGAGGACTTAAAATCACAAAGTCCCTCTATAGTTCCCTCTACGAACCGATCGAGCGAGGCTGCACTTGCCCTACCTGCTCACACTTTACCCTAGCCTATCTCCACCATCTCTTCAAAGCAAAAGAGGCCGTATGCATGACGCTAGCGACCGTTCACAACCTACATTTCATGGTAAGGCTGATGGAGATGTATCGAAATAAAATCCTAGCCGGCGAGATCTAACAGCACATGGGAGACTGTAAATCTCTTAGCCCCAGACTTTCGCTGGTTCGAATCTAGCCACTCTACAATACCATGATCTGGCAAAACGTTGCTTTTTTCAAGTGTTTAAAAAATTACCAAAAAAAGGAGCTTGCATATGGATAAGATTAATATTAAAGAAAAATTCCAGTTATTTCATGAGTATTGGACGCCAAAAATTCTTGGAGACGTAAACGAGAATCATATCAAGATTTTCAAGGCAAAAGGGGAATTTGTTTGGCATAAACATGATAAGGAAGACGAATTTTTATTAGCTGGTCTTATAATGTAGCTCTTCTCACAAAGTGCAAAAACTTGTTTGAGCGTGAATTTAATTTTGCGTCTATGTAGACTTGATCTCTTTACCCCCCCCGTTTATCTATGGATATTGCTGATAAAATTCGCAAAATCGAGGCCCTCATTGCTGGAGCCAAGAGTGATGGAGAACGCCAGGCCGCTGAGTTTGCAAAACAACGTCTCCAGGAAAAAATTACTGCGCAACCGGTTGAGTACACTGTAAGGTTACACAGCCGTTGGGAGAAAAAGCTTTTTGTCGCCATTTGCAGCAAACATGAGCTTCGAACGTACCGCTACATGCGACAAAAATATACCACGGCAATGGTTCGGGTAGCCAAGCCTTTTATGGATTTGGTTTTATGGCCGGAGTACAACAAATACGCGAGCATACTCCACAAACTCACCGAGGAGATCTCGACCGACCTCATCTCCAAAATTTATTTGGTAAAAGAAGAAGACGAGACCATTATTGCTGGAGAGCTTCCGGTGATGTCAGAAGTTTCAGCTCCTTGAGCCGTTTCTCATAGGTCCATGGCACCCAAAGAGCAGGATTTTTCCAAACGTCTTTCTGATGTTCCTGGATTGCGACCAGATATTCCCATGGGTTTGCATCAGTTAAGATTCCAAGCCGTTAGGAGAGTTGTGTGGTAAAAGGCCAGAATCTTTCTCATCAAGAAGCGGTTTCGGCTTGCCCTTCTTTAAACGTTTTTCAACATTTTTTAGCAATAGCTGCTCGAACTTCCCTTCCGACCATTTCGTGAGTCTCCATGGCGTCTCTTTGATTCTTGATTTTTTCCAATTTGAGTTTTTCACATGTATGGGTCATTCGGAATTGGTTGGCAGCTAGTTCGGTGGTGTTCATGCGATCCATGAGTTACTCTTTTGGAGCAATAGCCTTTGCGGGCCTTAATTGCATCGACTCCTAGCCGTGCCACTTGGAGTAGCCTAGGCATGACTGAAGATCTCTGGCGCTCCAATATTCTATCCCATATTGGTTGAGTTTTTTAAGTGATTCAAAAGACAGGTTGGTTGGTATGAGGTGCTTGTTACTGGAGTTTTCCATTCGGAACTTCCATGTAAGAGACTTTTAGAAGAATCAGAATAGACCAGCTCAAAATATTTCTTAATATGATCCTGCTACCATTTACAACTACACTTCATGGTCAAGCTAATGGAGACGTACCGAAATAAAATCCTGGCCGGCGAGATCTAACAGCAAACAGGAGATTCTGTCTCACTTGCTTGCTGTATCTGACTTTTGTAGCACTCGTAGCAAGCGGGATAATACTTTTCCTCTGCGCCAAGCTGCACGGTAGGCCCATCGAGCGTCGCCCTTCCATTCACATGCTTTAAATTGAGGATAGACTTTCTATTGCAGTAGTGACAAGTAGCCTTCACCTCCTCTATCGAATCAGCCACTTCCATGAGCCGCATCGCCCCTTCAAAGAGATGTGAGCGGAAATCTGTGCGGAGCCCATAACAGATAACAGGAATTTTATGTATCAAGGTAATTTCTCTTAGCTGCTCAATGAGAGCTTTAGAAAGGAATTGCGCCTCATCGACCAAGATGCAACTGATGTTGTCATAGTCTCTTTCTAGAAGATTTGTGGAAGGCTTTACCAGAATATCTGCCTCCATTTCAAGACCTGCCCTAGAGCGTATACTCTCCTTGCCGAAACGAGTGTCTAACTCAGGCTTAACGAGTAGCACCTTCTTTCCTTGTTGTCTGTAGTTATGAGCCACCGCCAGTAGGTTTAATGTTTTTGCGCTACCTACCGTCCCATGCCTAAAATATAACTTTGCCATAAATGCCCTCTAGATTATGTTAAGATGAATTAAAGAAACAACCCTTTTAGCATGTCTTTTGAAAATGGATCTTAAAGAAAACCCTCATTAATGCATAGGAGAACTCTCATGCTTCTTACTGACATCACGATACATCCTTTTGTAGGTCATACCATAAGACCCTACCTTCCTTGCGTGGCCAAGCTTAGCATCGAAGTCTACAAAGAATACCCCTTTCTCTATGAGTCCTCTTTAGAAGATGAGATGCAGGCGCTACAAAAATTTGCAGATCATGAGGAAGCGATTTCTATCGTTGTTTTTGATGGTTCCACTATTGTAGGAGCTTCCATGGGCATCCCTCTTGAAGCGGAATCTGAAGATATCCTCTCCCCCTTTAAACAAAAAAAGATTGACTCTACCCGCTATTACCATTTTGCTGAGTCCTTCTTGTTAAAAGCTTACCGAGGTCGAGGAATTGGTCACCATTTCTTTGACTTAAGAGAGGAATTTGCCTGCAGGCTAGAAAGATTTGACTTCGCCTGCTTCTACAACGTTGATCGCCCCGATAACGACCCTAAAAGGCCCGAGGACCACCTCTGCATTGAAGACCTTTGGAGAAAAAGGGGATTTAGTCATCACAAAGAAATTCGATTCCGACAAAAATGGAAAGATGTGGGCGAAGAGATCTCCTCGGAAAAGGAACTGTCTTTCTGGATCAAAGACCTGCGCAACCTCCACTAAAGACCTCAAATTCGTTTATTTGCTCTTGATCTCAAAGGACTGGATAAACTCATCGTGCTGCAAGTATTTAGCTGAAGAGGGGGAGTACACAGCTGTCAGACGAAACAAAGTAGTGCCAACAAGGATGAGTCTCCCCTGCACCTCTTCATCTCCTACTGTGTAATGAAAATCTAGCGCCCTTTCATTTTGATGTTTTGCAAACTGCTTGTTTTGCAAAACAGCACCGGGAGTATTTTCAATCATCACATCGAGAACCCCTCGCAGTAATCTGCTCGACCCTGCAAGCTTCCATTTCCTTGGCAGTTCCATGTAAGTCACAGAGTAATATACTTTTTTACTCTGATAACTCTTCACTTCCTCGTAACTGAGTGTTTTGCCTTGCGCCGGAACTGGCAACTCCTTTGACTCAAAGGAAGGGTCTGTTGGCAAACTAACAGCAAACTCCCCATTGGGTGATGTATAGAGAACCCAACCACTTGCCGTTTTATGCTTTTCAAATCCTGTTGTGAGCTCCATCACTTCTTTTCCAAAAAAAGCAACGAAGAAAAGAACCAAACCACTGAGGACTCCAAGACAGCCTCTCCCAATACTTAGAGCCTCTTTGCGCATGACCCCCGGACGAATGCCCAAACAAAGACTGCGTTTTAGCGCTAGCAGGTAAGGAAGTTTCCTTCCTAAATGATCTGCAATTCTTATAGAGAAGATTTTTTTACCCGGAGTCGTTCCCCATAGAGAAAAGAGCAACGCTTCCATAGGAATCCAAAGCAGCGGGACACTCAAAGCAAAATACAGGTAGTACAGGTCTTCTATATACACAGGAAGGAAAAAGGAGCCAAAAGAGAGTACCACATAGAAAAGAGCATAATCGAATACCTTCGCCATGCACCTGCAAATGAAACTGGGCTGCTTGCCCATCCAAAAAATCTTATTCATAACACTCCATAAAACAATTATTTTTCAATAATCACCCATTATAGTTAATAAAACAAATCAATTCAATAACACAACAAAACAAATACAATTAACATTTATTTTAAGTGAAAAAAGAGCAGAAAGATGGATGAAAATCAGACCACACACTGGATAGAAATATTTTCGCCCACAAAAACCACACGCAATCTTTACACAAAAACAAAAATCTATTTACTTAAAACTAAATATTTTCCAACATTAGACGTGTAAAGAAAATTTACAAATAGGAGCACACGTGAAATCTTCATTAGACACTCAAGCTAAAAGCACCACTCTACATTACCCAGGCTCACCCACATTACAACGAGCACAGCACAGTGCATTACCGATGACAAAATCATTCACCGGCTCTACATTGCATTCATTAAGCAATACCCATGAAACTCAGTTAGAATGGAAAACACCTACTGAAAACATACAAAGGATTCTGGATACCCTCTCTCATTTCTGTAAAAGAATAGGAGAATTTTTCCAAAAATGTTTTTCCTGCGTTCTTTGCAGGAAAACATCTGACGGAAGAGCTGAAACGCGGAAAGCATCAGATGCAGGCTTCGAAGTGGAGGAGCAACTCACCCCCTCGTTGGATGCTGACGGCTCCGTCGCTGCCTTCCAATCTCTTCCTTTAAGCACAGAAGATAAACAAAATATCAGAGACATGGTCAAAGGCATTGCAGTTGCGAATTGGAACATCTGTTCAAGAAACTTCGCCTTTTACAGAAAAAGTGAAATTCAAGGCCTCGGAGATACATTAAAAAGCGTGCATCCCCTCCGTTTCCTAGGGTATATATTCTCACAACCATCAGTGACCAAAAACCTTGAAACTATCAGGGAAGACGCAACAAAATGGAGTAGATTTATTAAGGGTATTTCTGAAAAACTCGATGACGCTGCCAGCAGAGGAAATCTTGCTGCTTACAGCTCAGGTTTTGCCACAGTCATTCATAGAACATCTGATACGACAGCCATACAAACAATGATTACGGAAAGAAAATGGCAAGATCTGATCACTTTCCTGCTGAGCTCGCCGCATACAACAACAACTTCAGCCACAGTAGCGGCAGACACTGCAGTGCCACAATCAACCCTGACAAAGAGAGAGAGTGAAACCTCATCCTCAGCATCGCCAGCGATGACATCTTCTCCTCTTGCCACGGCAACAGAGACCCAAATACAAACACCTGCAACAACCACTTCTACCCCAAGTGCTGCTAGCACTGCAACACCATTAACTGTAACACAGCCTCCTTCTCCTCCCCCAGCTAGAGTATTGGATTTGTCGATGTCAAAAGAACAGCAAGACCGAACTGATAAAATCCTTACTTGTTTTGCTACTTATACACCCTGGCACTTCTGGAGAGAAGGAGGCGAGAAAAAAAAGCAACTACTAGCTCTTTCTGTTAATCCTATCAGGCTCGTAGACTACCTATTCTCTAAACCGGAATTAGTTGCGCACCTACGCACTATACAAAATGGGGATCGCAGTACTACATTTTTTACAGCTCTGTATCAGACCCTCGGCAAAGAAACAAACGTCAAAACATTTTCTCCTTATATCGTTGACTTTGCAGCAAGAAGAGGAGTCGACATCACAGTAGTAGAAGCGGCTATCAAAGGAAGAAATTGGCAAAACGTTGTAGAAACACTGCTGCGCCTTTCTTAAGCCATCCAAAACTGCTTAAAAACAACTCTTATAGCCCACCTGCATATCCTTATGCAGGCAGGGTTTTTTATTTCCCTAGATTTTGGATGATGTTAGCGATGAGACCACTCCATCCCGTCTGGTGGGAGGCTCCTAGGCCCCGACCCGTATCTCCATGGTAATGTTCATAGAAAAGGACTAAGTCGCTCCACTGCTTATCATAAAGAGGACATCCTCCATGCACAGGCCGTCTGCCGGATCCATCTTTGCGAAAAATATTCACAAGATGGTTTTCTAGTTCTTTTCTCAGCACCTCACAGGTAGCCGAAGATCCGCCTGGCAAGGTGATGACAAAATCGTCACCGAGATGGTTAGATAGACACTCTAACGCATTGAGAAAAAGAAAATTGGTGGGGATCCAAATAGGACCTCTCCAATTCGAATTGCCCCCCTTAATCTTCTCTAAAGACTCTGCAGGCTCATATCCTACTGTGTAATTTTCAAAAATAAGAGGGTGTTTTTCATGATATTTGGACACACTTCTGAGTCCATAATCAGAAAAAAACTCGCTAGGGTCAAACACCTTCGTTAAAACCTTTTTCATCTGATCCATATTCATAAGAGAAAAGAGGTATCCCTCTTTTTTCCCTTTCGGGTGGATCTGCAAAAGACTTCTCTCCACCATATGTTTGTCGTGCACGAGCAGAGAGGTAAATCTCTTATAGAACTTAGGAAAACTTTTCAGCTCCTCTTCTTCCATAAAAATAAGAGAATAAAAGGGAATGATCCCCACAAAGGAGCGTATCTTAAGCCTTTTTTTCTCTCCATTTGGATAGAGGATCACATCATAGAAAAAGCCGTCTTCTTCATCCCACATGTCATTGGTCTTATGGATCGTATTGCCAATGTAGAGAAACTCTTCTAAAAAGACGGTGGCCACAGGCTCAAACTCAGGCTCCTCTTTTGCAAGCTCCAAAGCTATCCTCATAAGCAGTAGTGAGAAAAAACCCATCCACCCCGTGCCATCACATTGCTCAATCATCCCCCCATCTGGCAGGGGTTTGCTCCTATCCACCACGGAGATGTTATCAAGGCCTAAAAATCCCCCTTCAAATACGTTGTTGCCCAAGCTATCTACTCTGTTGACCCACCAAGTGAAGTTGTGTAGTAGCTTTAAAAAGCCGCGCAGCAAAAAGCCGTGATCTCCCTTCCCTGTCTGCCTTTTTTCCTCTTCGTACACCTTCCAGAAGGCCCATGCCTGCACCGGAGGGTTTAAATCAGAAAAACCCCACTCATACGCAGGAATCTGTCCACTGGCATTTTGGTAGAACGTGGTGAGTAAAGTAAGAAGCTGCTTCTTTGCAAATGCACTATCTATAGAAGAAAAACAGACCGCATGGAAACAGAGATCCCACGCCGCAAACCAGGGATATTCCCACTTATCCGGCATAGAAAGTACATCATAGGCAAATAGATGCTTCCACTTGCCATTTCTTATGTTGGCTCTATTTATCGGAGGTCTATGAAGAGGGTCGTCTCCGTGCAGCCAACGTTTCACATCAAACATATAAAACTGCTCTGTCCATATCATCCCAGCAAAAGCTGTGCGCTGAGTAGTTTTGTCTTCCTTAGAACTATGAGGAGAGTGTACCTCTTGATAAAAATCGTCCGTCTCTTTTTTCCTTAAAGCAAAAATCGCATCCTTATCTGCAAATGGATCCTTTTGCTCCACCTTTGTAAGGCGCAAATAGATCGTATGGGAGCCGTGCGCCGCAATCTCTATAGGGCCATAGTAGAAACAAGCTTTCGTCCCCTCCCTCCCCCTATTGATACACTCTTCTTTTTGAATCAGATGCCTATGAAAAGCATCTTTGACAAAGGGTGTCCTACTCTCCGTATTCCACACCTTTTCATTATGGGTTTCATTATGGGTAAACCACAGATCATTTGGACTCTGTCCATATAAATACATTGGAAAAAATGTGTACTCCTCTTGTATCTGCGGAGGATGTGGAGACTCCTTTGCGCTAGCATATAAGGAGCTATAGGATTTTGTTTCTTCATGCACAGAAATGGAGGGGAGCGCCCCTAACGTCTCTTTCCAACTCCATGTATTGCGAAACCAAAGCTGCGGTAATACGTGGATCGATGCGCTTTTCTCTCCCCTATTGTCTATCTGAATACGAATGCAAGTGTCTTCTTCCTCTGCCTTGGCATATTCGATACAAATATCAAAATAGCTGCCTGCATCGAAAACACCCGTATCTGTCAGCTCAAACTCCCTATCGCGCACTGCTCTTCGCTTATTTTCTTCTACGAGCCGCTCATAGGGAAATGCTTCTATCGGATATTTATAGAGATATCGCAAATAAGAATGTGTAGGCGTTGCATCGAGGTAATAATAACACTCCTTCACATCCTCGCCATGGTTGCCTTCATAAGGAGTAAGCCCAAAGAGCCTCTCTTTTAAGATGGGGTCTTTCCCATTCCAAAAAGCACAGGAAAATACCAGCGTCTGAAAATAATCACAATACCCGGCGATGCCATCCTCGCCCCAACGATAGGCCTTCGACCTGGCCATGTCATGCGATAAATAGCTCCAAGCATCTCCATTTGCGCTATAATCTTCCCTGACAGAGCCCCAAGACCTCTCTGAAACATAGCCCCCCCACTTCCTCCAAGAAGGAACTCCCTTCATCAAGGGCTGTGAAGCTCTCTTACCCTCTTGTGTTTCTTTGCGCATGAAATACACTAGAGGTTAACAAGGCAAGTTTTGTAATTTGAATAACAGTGCCATCACCTCTTGTAACTGCCAGAGGATCTCTTCATTGATCGCTGAAGACTCTGAAAGCTCAATTGCTTTTTTCAAATGACTGATCGCATTTTGCAGAAAGCAAATCGTATCGTGATTAGAAACCTGCTTTTTGATCTCAAATAACTGAACAAGTAGCAATCGATAAAACTGAGGATTGCCACTTTTTTCTGTAGGCGTCCCACACATACGTACTAAATCGGGCCGCAGACTATCCCCTATTTCTTTGATCTTATTATGCACTCCTAAATCGTGAGGCATTGGCAAGCTAGATGATTGTCCCAGCGATGATGACATAAACCCTATCCCTTTTTTATTTTGTATTAATTTTACACTTAATAAAAAGACAAATTAAATGCAATTAAAATAAAGTGAACATTTATTTTCTAAAAAGAATAGAAGGAATACATATTATGGATAGTTCAGCGGCAAGAGAGCCCATCTTTTAGAAATACATCCCCCTATCTAAAATGACATTTTCTTAAAAGCCATGAGGAGATGTGCTTGGATCCTGTGGGTCTTAAGAAGATCAAACAAATCGCCCCCCCCTCCATCAAGAGTTTTCCCTCTTATAGAATATCAGAGAGTGACAAAGTCCTCTGTTGCTTTCTTTCCAATGCATGATTACTAAACCGATAATTTCCCTCATCTATGCACAATCCAATCCGTTCCATTACATCTTTGAGCTTATCCGATCGAATAGGAGCTTTTGTCATAGAATTTCTAATTTTTTGTTAATTTAATCGCAACCCAGTTACATTTAAAAGTCAAAAAAAATGTAGCCTTCTTAGAAGGTATTATCTTTTCCTATTGCATGGGCTGCAACCCAAGCAGTGGTCCAAGCATGCTGAAAGTTAAACCCTCCCGTGATCCCATCTGAGTTGACTACTTCCCCCGCAAAATAAAGATGGGGCACTAGCTTGCTTTGCATCGTTTTGTAGTCTATCTCCTTCCAAGGAACTCCTCCTGCTGTAACAAACTCCTCTTTAAATGGGCTTTTGCCTTTCACCTGAAAAATGGTTCTTTGGAGTGTTTGTATCAATTGATGGATCTGTTTATGAGAGAGTTGTGCCCATAGGAGCTCTATATCCATGCCTGCGGCAAGAACTAGCTTTTTCCATAGGTTTTTAGGGATAGAGAACAAAGCAGTAGAAACAATCGTTTTGGTAGAAGAGAGGCTTTTTTCCTTAAGAAGAGCCTCTCTTAGCTGCATCTCTTGGAGACCCGGCACCCAATTCACCGTCAAAGGGAATTGATAATCTACTTCAGCCAAAATCCTGGCCCCCCAAGCAGACATCCGTAAAACGGCAGGGCCGCTCACTCCAACGTGAGTAATGAGCATAGGCCCCTCTTCTTCTCCAACGGAGGCTACATGCAGTTTAACAGGCAGGCTAATACCGCTTAAATCGGCTAGGATCGGGCTATGGATCTGAAAGGTAAATAAAGAAGGCAAAGGCTCGACCATCTTATGTCCTAGCCGCTGTATTAAGGAGTAGGCTTTTGCCACTCCCCCTGTAGCCATCACTACATGAGAAAAGCAAAGATTTTCCCCATTTTTTAAAGATAACGTAAAGATTCCATCGCTACCTTTTACCATATCTAGGATTTCTGTTCCGAGATGGATCTTCACACCTAGCTTCTCTGCCTGCTCTAAAAAACAGGAGATAATTGTTTGCGAACTATTTGATACAGGAAATACCCGACCATCGACTTCTACCTTAAGCTCCACACCACGCTCTGCAAACCACTCCATAAGCTGCTCGGGATGAAAATGATAAAAGAGCTTCTTGAGGATATTTTCTCCCCTTGGATAATTTTGAGAAAGCCTCTTAGGATCAAAACAATGATGGGTGACATTGCACCTACCTCCCCCAGAGATACGCACCTTGCTAAGCGGCTGCATCGTTTTTTCAAATACATGTACCTGGCAGTGAGAATCTAAAAGAGCACACTGTATTGCACAAAAGATGCCAGCGGCGCCGCCACCAATGATGGCCACTTTTTTACTAGTCATATAGATTAAGACAATTTTTTTGCCTTCTATATTAACCTACTTACAATCTAAAGGTAAGAAAAAAAATCGAGCAAGCCCTGCACTTGCTCGACATGAGACACAAAAGCTTAAGTATCAAGCCACTAGCGTCGCTTTTCCTAAGCTAAACCAGGGTTTACTACTTACGAGCAGAAGCTCTTTTTGTAGTTCTTCGAGCTGTAGATCTACGAGCTTTTTTAGCACCAGCTTTTCTAGCTGTAGTTCTACGAGCAGTTTTTTTAGAAGCTCTTTTCTTAGCCATAATATTCTCCTTGTTTCATCATGTAGGGGTTTTGTTGTTTTAGTATTAGCTCACGCTAACACCCTTATTCTATTTATCTCCTACAATTCTCAATATACTAAACTACATAATTAAAATAAATTAATTTCTTAAAAAGAATAAAACAACAGTCTATTCAACAAAAACAAAATCCCATTTAAAACACATTCTCGAAAGCGTTTTTAGTAATAATAAAAAAAGAAAAAATATTTTTTTCTTTTAAAATTAATGACAAAATAATTCGTTAAAAGAACGATTTTTTCATGAAAATGGCTAGAAAAAGCCAAAATCCATGGAAAAATACTATTATGCTGTCTTTAGACTAATCGAATTAGATACAAAAGACTTTTGTCTTTTTGCATATTTAGAAGAGAGATTCCCTTGTTTTGCTCTTATTTTCTCAACCAAGGGACTTTTATTTACGGATTTAATTCGTAGTTTTCTTGAATTCGCAATCATATTCGTTTACTCCTTATTTACCAATGAACCTATCTCAAATAATTTTCAGTGGTAATTTTCAATATACAGATATTCTGATTTTCATCAAAATACTTTTATTATAAATAAAACAGATCGCGATATAAAAAATTCAAGCAGACTAGCTTGCAATTATTACTTAACTACAACATCTATACTTTTGATTACATCACCTTGTTGGATAGAATTAACGACATCCATACCTTCAATTGTTTGTCCAAATACAGAATAGTCTCCATCTAAGAACGAGACTTTATCCAAGGTAATATAGAATTGAGAACCGCTGGATCTTCTTTGCGGATTGACAACATCGGGAAGTCTAGCCCAAGCCAAAGCTCCTTTTTCATGCATAAGACCGATTTCTGCAGGGATCGTATAGCCGGGGCCGCCGCGGCCGGTTCCTTCAGGATCGCCCCCTTGTACGACGAAATCGGGGACAACGCGGTGGAACTTAAGTCCATCATAGAACTTACCTTGAGCGAGTTGGATAAAGTTTGTCACGGAAAGCGGTGCTTTTTCTGTGTTTAAAGAGCAAGTGATGTCTCCTTTTGTGGTGTGGATCACAGCAAAGTACTTTTTGCTGGCATCAAAAGTCATAGCCTTACTCGGTTCTTGAAATTTCATTATTTCTTCTCCCAATACTAATGGATGTATAGCAAATGTACTTGCCAAAAAAAGAGATCCCATTAGGATTTTTGCTCTGGTGGAAATCATAGGTCTTTCTCCTTCCTTTTGTTTTTGCCCAACTTTTACAACTCATCTATGCAAAGCGTCCAAAAGATATCCCTTTGATGGTCGCATGATGAGGGAAAGCTAAAAAAATTGTAAAGGGAAAAGGTGTTTTTTTCTAGGAGAAATTTTTGCTTTTTTTTAAGGTAAAAAAAAGACCACTAAATGAGGATGTCTATGAAGCTAGCCCTATGCCTTGCTCTTTGCCTCTGCATTCCCCTGTTTGCCGATACAACAAGTACCCCCTCTTGTGTCCAGCAGAAGCCAAAACTTCTTCTTATCTATAGTTCGAGATGCCCTCACTCCCAGCAGGTACTGAGCTATCTACGATCGATACACAAGACCCTTCCCATGGAAGATGTCTTGCATAATGCAGAAGCGAAAGAAGAATTAAGGGTTAAAGGAGGACAGATGATCGTCCCCTGCCTTTTGATTAATGACCAGCCCACTTATGATGCCGATGTGATTACGGACTGGTTGTCCAAGCACCAGGATTTACTATTGAGCAGCAGCTAATGAGAGTGCCATTTAGTAGTAAGAGGAAAAGAAAGAAAATTCGGATAAGCTCTTACAAGTAAAAGACTTATCCGA
>JAHFTP010000179.1 GCA_023265495.1 Chlamydiota bacterium | reverse complement strand
GGCTGCCGGAGCCATTTCTTAAACACTAATACTCGATGTCATATTTAGGAGCCGGATGCCTTAATAGGGCACGTCCGGTTCTATGAGGGAGGTGACAAGTAATGGTCACCTCTACTCGCCGCTGGCCCCCTTTCACCCCATTTTTTTAGGCTCTCGTTCTGAATGTTCTATACTCTTGATTGATCTCTGAGAGTTCTCTATTGTGAGTTCCCTCTGCACTGCGCAGGTCTCTATCCCTAGGCTCTGCAAAAGTTTTTGTGCTCCCTTCAAAAATGCGATGAGCTAATCTTTTCTCTCGGTCTCTAATAGATCGGGCAGCGGAGAGAGCGTCTTGTAAAGAGGCTCTTCGACTTTGCACTTCTATTTCTAACAGTCGGAGTGCTTCACGTTTTTGGTATTGTATCGAGTCTATGTCCGGTGCGAATTGGACGGATGATTTCATGTCTGCTCGATCTATTATCCTTTCTCTTTCTATGTGAAGTTGTGTTTCTAATAGCCGTAGGTCTGTATGGGCTCTGTGGGCGTTATATCTGCTATTTGCACGATCTAGAGACGCGTCTCTGGTGTATCTTTCTTCCGGAGTTTGGCGATTAAATGTATCTCGAATCTCTTCACACCACACGTTATAGCGGTGATCTGACGTTGCTATCTTAGCAGCCAACGTTTTTAGTAGGGATAGTTCCTCGGGAGGTAAGATCTCGTATTTTCCTAAAAGGGAGAAGTCATAAGAGAGTAGTATGTTTTTGACGCTTTTCCCGTCTGTCTCTTCTTGCCATTTATGTTTCCACTCTTTTGGTTCAGCTATCGTGTAAGCAAGTGTTGTGTGGCTTCTTGCATGGGCTGATCGGACCTGCTCATAAAAAATAATGAGGGTTGTAAGAGTAAGGGTGTCCATTTTTTCTTTATAAAGTCTTGCAAACTCTTCCGGAAGGGGGATGCCATAGGTAAACATTTTCTCTAGACCATGCTCCTCTATGAGGGCGTCTAAAGGTTTTGTGAGAGCTTTTTGCCTGAGTTTTGCAATCACTTCTGGATTCTGATAGTCGACGATGTGACAGCTGTTAGCAGCGAGGGCAATGCCTCCGGCTAGCATTCCCACTCCGATGATAGCAGCAAGTACAGCAGCGACGGGAGGGCAAGCGATGACGCCTCCAATGGCAAGCCCTGCCAGTATGATGCCGCCGGCGCCACCGAGCGTAAGAAAAGTTGCAGCGATGCGTTGGAAGATAATGTTTGCCTTCGTGGTTGTGCAAGAGGTAAAGGCTTTGTGCAGCGTATCCCACGAGGAGGATTCTTGTAGGGGATTTGTCTGTTTGCTATCTATAGGTTTTTGTGAGGCGTTTACTGTCGCTGTTAAAGACATAATTTACTCCTTAATGTGTTTTTCTTAAAAAGAATTGGTTATTGTAATTACGTACTTAATTAAATGAAATATATTTGTTTTTTTAATTTAAATAATATGATAATTATATTAATTTCATTAACTCGTATTAACAAGAAAAATACAAAAAGGGGGTTGTTAAAGGGGGCAGGCCCCCTTTAGATCCCCATTTTTTTTGCATTGTGATGTAAGGAGTTTTGACTTTTTCCATGCAATGACCCATACTCCTAATTTTTTTAAGGGGAGAAAAACTATGACGCATGAAGAAATCCATTTACTAGTTAAGAGCTTAGAAGACAGACTCATTCACATGTGGAGGTATCTTTGACTTAGCGCAAAAAAAGGCGCAGGTGGAAGAGTTAGAACATAAGATGCTCCAAGACACTTTTTGGGAGGATAATGCATCTGCTCAGAAGGTGATTGCCAAGTGCAATGAGCTGAAAGCTTGGGTCATACCCTATGAGGAGAGCAAAGAGAGCTTGTCTAGCATTAAAGCTTTACTACCCGAGGTGATCGAGCTAGAGGAGCAGGAGCTATTACTGGATATGGTAGAGCAGCTCAGACAGATGGATAAGCGACTCTCTGACATGGAAGTGAGAAGGATGCTATCTGGCGAGATGGATAATAAAAACTGTTTTATTAGCATCAACGCAGGAGCTGGCGGCACAGAGGCTTGTGACTGGGCCTTGATGCTCTCTCGCATGTACCAAAGATGGGCGGGGAAAAGAGGTTGGACCGTGGATATCTTAGATACGGTAGAGGGAGATGTTGCTGGCATTAAGAGTATGACGATTAAGTTTTCAGGTCCTTATGCCTATGGCTATAGCAAGGCGGAGAGGGGCGTGCACAGGCTTGTGCGCATTTCTCCTTTCGATAGCAACGCAAAAAGGCATACGAGCTTTGCTTCCGTGGATGTGTCTCCCGAAATCGACGAAGACATACAGATTGCAATCAGGCCTGAAGAGCTGCGCATCGACACGTATCGTGCGTCAGGCGCCGGCGGGCAGCATGTGAATAAGACCGACTCTGCTGTGAGAATTACCCATAGTCCTTCAGGGATCATTGTCTCTTGCCAAAGTGAGAGAAGTCAGCTGCAGAACAAAGAAACCTGTATGAAATTACTGCGTGCTAAGTTATATGAAAAAGAAAGAATGGAGCGCTCTGCTAAATTAGAAGAGATTAGTGGAGAAAAAAAAGAGATTGCCTGGGGCAGCCAAATACGCAACTATGTGTTTCAGCCCTATACCTTAGTAAAGGATACTAGAACGAAATTTGAAGTGGGCAATGTGGAGGCCGTCATGGATGGGGATATTGACGGTTTTGTAAGCGCCTATTTAAAGGAATTTGGGTGATTATGCAAGAGCTTGCCGGGTTTGATATTCGCTATACAACAGAAGAGGACGTCAAATATTTAAGGGAGTGGATTGCTCATCCCGACGTGCTTTGCTGGTTTTCCATGGCAGATCAGCAGGAGATAGAGTCTGCTTTGCAGTGTTGGATAGGTTATAGCCGGTATAAATGCAGTTTGACTGCAACCATAGATCAGGAGCCTTGTGGGATCGCCACCTTATTTTTGATGCCCTACAAAAAAGTAGCCCATCACTGCCTATTTAAGGTTGTAGTCGACCCTAAGTGGCAACGCAAGGGGATCGGCTTTTCTCTCATCAAAAACATCAAGCATTTAGCTAAGACCTATTTTCGCTTAGAAACGATACATATTGAGGTGTTTGAAGGGAATGCTTTAATCTCTCTTCTCAAGGAGAAGCTCGGATTTTACGAGGTGGTCAGACAGGATAGGTATGTCAAAATGGGTGATACCTACTTAGCTAGGGTGCTTTTGGAAACGGAGCTGTAAAAAGGGGAGTGCTTGTGACAGATAGACCAGACAATATCAAGATCCGGTTCACATTGGAAGAAGATGCTCCTCTGCTCAAAAGGTGGCTTTCTGATCCCCAGATTTTACGTTGGTTTCCTATGTGTGATGAGAGGGAAATCGATGATGCTGTGCGTATTTGGGTGAGCTACTCCAAAATACAAGCCTGCCTTACAGCTCTTTGGGATGGCGTTCCCTGTGGGATGGCCAACTTGTACATACAGTCTTTTAAGAAGCTTTCCCATACTTGCTTGCTTTCCATAATAGTGGATGAAAGATTCCGAGGTAAGGGAGTGGGCAAGGCTCTATTAGAAGAGTTGGCGATCCTTGCTAAAGAGAAGTTCCATATCGAAATCCTCCATTTAGAGGTGTATGAGGGCAACCCTGCAAGGCGCCTTTATGAGAGGATGGGATTTATCTACTATGGCATCCATAAGCGCTTTATCAAGGAAAGAGGCGAGTATCTATCTAAGGTATTTATGCAAAAAGAGCTCCCATGACATTTTTACAGGTCTTATGGAAAAAGCTTTTCCCCTTGTCCGCCCCACAAAAAGAAGTTCTTTCTTCTGCTGAGGAATCCAAAGTCCATGACTTAGCAAAAATCTATCATAGCGTAAATCAAGAATATTT
>JAHFTP010000178.1 GCA_023265495.1 Chlamydiota bacterium | reverse complement strand
CTAAGGTAAGGCTTTGCAAAGGCAGATTAGGGATAAAGCGAGCAGTAATAGCGGGAGTGGAAGTAGAGACCATAATGTTTCTCGAGGTGAGCTAATTTGGTAGCAAGCCTACCTTAATGGATAGAAAAAATCTACCTACAACAACGATATGCTACAAATTCCCTATTTAATTTTACTCTTGGCTTTGCTACTATAGGGACAATATGAAAACAAGGGTATTATGTCTCTTTTAAATCCTAGAGTAGATCTAGCGTTCAAAAAAATTTTTGGTTCGCCCGAGAACAAAGATCTTCTTATTTCTTTCATTAACTCTGTTGTTTCAAAGGAAGATCAGGTTGTAGATATAGAACTATTAAATCCGTACAACCCAAAAAAATTCTTAGATTCCAAGATGTCCATCTTGGATATCAAGGCAAAAGATACGCGAGGCAACTATTATAACATTGAAGTGCAAATCACCAATGAGGGAGACTACGACAAACGCTCCTTGTACTATTGGGCAAAGCTCTATGCAGATCAACTAGGCAACGGGGATCATTATAGACAACTGCGCAAAGCGATCGCCATTCACGTTTTAAACTTCATCAGCGTTCCGAATGCCCCCAAGTATGTCAACAAATTTGTCATCACCAACGAAGAGACGCAGCAGAGACACTTTGAAGATTTAGAGATTTATACCATTGAGCTCTGCAAATTTACCGACCAAGCGGAAGAGAGTGTCAATCAATTACTTCCCCGCATTAAAAATGGCTTGGATCGGTGGGCTGCTTTTCTGACCAAAGCCTCTTGTTTAGATCGAAATAATTTACCTAAAGAACTCGACGACCCCTGTATTAAGAAAGCTTTTGACGTCTTGACCCATGCCAGCCTAAACAAGGAAGAGCGAGAGCTCTATGAAGGGCACCTAAAATGGATGAGGATAGAGGAAAGCACCTTGGAAAGGGCTAAAAAGGAAGCCAAGGCTGAGGGCTTGGCTGAAGGTAAAGCTGAGGGCATGGTCAAAGCAAAAATGGAGATAGCAAAACAACTTCTCCGTGAGGGAATGAATAGGGAGCCCATTTGCAAGATTACAGGACTTTCAAAAGAACAGCCACTTCAGCTTTGATAGGACAAACCAGCAAACATGACAGACAAAACCTCTTCTTGGGAACCGGTGAGCGAATGGTATGATAAGGCTGTGGGAAACAAAGGTCACTACTACCATGAGAACATCGTCTTGCCAAAGACCATGCAACTACTTGACTTGCAAAAAGACGAAAAACAATCCCTCCTAGACCTCGCCTGTGGGCAGGGGGTTTTGTCTAGGCATCTTGGCAAAGAGGTGGCCTACGAGGGGGTTGATATCTCCTCCTCACTCATTCAGTCGGCCCATAGACAAAAAAAACACCCTCACCACAAGTTTCATGTAGCGGACTTAAATCAGCCCTTATCTCTCAAGAAAAAGGATTTTTCCCATGCTGTCATCCTCTTGGCTCTGCAAAATATCGCCAAAGGGCATGTGGCGATCCAAAGTGCCTATGACCACTTAGACAAAGGAGGAAAACTCCTCATCGCTCTTAACCACCCCTGCTTTAGAATCCCTAGACAGAGCTCTTGGGGGATCGATGAGAAAAACAACATCCAATATAGACGGATGGATAGATACTTTTCTTCTATGGAGATACCTATATTAGCCCATCCGAGCCAAAAAGAAAAATCCTCTACCTCCCTTACCTACCATCACAGCCTATCTACCTATTTCCTATGGCTGAAGAAAGCTGGCTTTCTTGTAGAAGTCCTCGAGGAGTGGTGCTCTGACAAAAAAAGCACAGGGAAGCAAGCGAAAAGAGAAGACAGGAGTAGGAAAGAATTTCCTTTATTTCTCGCTATTGTGGCTGTGAAGGGTCCTTAAATTTTTCCCTTAAAATCTTTCTCTCATCCGCTTGCAGCTTTCTTGTTTCCCTTCTTCTTTCTGCTTCTTCGAAGCGTCTTTGCTCTAAAGGGGTTTGGGGGATGAGCTGAGGGACCTGTGTAGGTCTGCCATTTTCATCTACGGCGACAAAAGTAAAATAAGCGGAGAGGATGTGTTTCTTCTCCCCTGTTTGAAAATGTTCTGCCAAAACCTTCACTCCAATTTCCATAGAAGATCTCCACGCTCTATTTATTGAGGCTCTAAACAGCAGGATGTCCCCCCTTTTGGCAGGGCCTAAAAAATGCATCGAGTCAACGCTTACCGTCACACACGTTTTGCTGCTATGTCTTTCTGCGACGACTAAAGCGATTCGATCTAGTATCCCCATGACCATCCCCCCAAAGACCGTGCCATTGGAGTTTAAATCATTAGGAAATACTTTATAGGTGTGGTCATGGACGGCAGACTCTCCCACCGTCTTACTGGGCACCTTGTCATCTTGCAACTGACTCATCGCAAACCCTCTCCTATTTAAATTTTTTTTACCTACTCTTTCCAATCAATACAAGTGGTATTTTTCTCCCCCTTTCGCTATCCTTTTCGGATTATCATTAGATGAGAGGGTATTATGGTATCGCCTATCTACGCAACTCCCCCGCCTTCATGGCACTCAACCATAACAGTAGAGGTTTGCTATACGGATCAAACAAAGCGCTTGGAACTACTCTACCTCTACAACTACTTTGTCTGGGCAAATGTTGATTCTGACAGGAACCCGGTCGCCTTTCTCGACGAAGATGATTTGAGAAAAGAAAAAGCAGATTTACTCTTTGATCCCCAGGGCTCCCATCTATTGACCATCGAGGGACTCAAGACAGGACCTATGGGACTTCTTGAGGAGTGTTGCACTTTTGTGATTGATATGGCAGAAAACGTCAGTAGGAGCACCTTTCCTATCTTCGTACAATTAAAAGAACACCCTGATGACACCTGGACAATAGAAGCCGATGGGGCAGAGGTGGTAAACCTGGAAGAAGTGCCCCATTTTTACGCAGGTGACTTGTAGGATTTCTCTTGCTGAATCTAATCGGTAGTGGTATTTTTCGTATTTATTCAATGTGAGTCGTACATGTGTGGTATTTTTGGCTATATAGGACCGAGGAATTCAGCAGAGGTGTGCATTGCTGGCCTCAAATTTTTAGAATATAGGGGCTATGACTCGTCGGGCATTGCAGGCGTCTATCGAGGAGAGATGGTCTCTTGTAAAGAGATCGGCAGGCTCTCCGAGCTCGAAGCGAGCCTCCATCAGATTTCCCATCCTATGGACCTCGCCATCGCCCATACGCGCTGGGCGACGCATGGCAAGCCGTCAAAAGAGAATGCACATCCCCATTTCGACCAGACGAGAGC
Source organism: Chlamydiota bacterium (assembly GCA_023265495.1). Classification (GTDB taxonomy): domain Bacteria; phylum Chlamydiota; class Chlamydiia; order Chlamydiales; family Rhabdochlamydiaceae; genus JAHFTP01. The sequence continues at coordinate 612 of JAHFTP010000178.1, read as the reverse complement.
CGTCGCTGTCGTGCACAATGGCATTATAGAAAACCACTTCGCCCTCCGCGAGATGCTCAAGGAAAAAGGCTATACGTTCTACTCAGAGACGGACACAGAGGTCATTGCCCAGCTGATCCATTATTTCTATGAGGGGAACTTTTTATCTGCCGTACAAAAGACCCTATCTATGTTAAGGGGCTTTTGGGCGCTGGCGCTCATTCATAAAGACCATCCCGACCAGATCATTGCAGCGGCAAGAGAAAACCCCCTTGTCATCGGAGCCAGCCCTACGAGGAAGGAGTCTTTTATCTCCTCCGACGTGAATGCCTTCCATGTCCCTGACCTCGACGTCATGTTTTTGCAAAGTGATGAAATAGCCGTCATACAAACAGACAAGATTTCTGTCTTTGACTTCTCTTCTTCGCCCATCACCAAGGCAACAGAAAAGCTCTCCATAGAAAATCACGACATCACAAAAAATGGGTTCGATCATTTTATGCTCAAAGAGATCTTTGAGCAGCCAAATACCATAAGACAAGCGCTACACAGTCGCTTTTTAGAAGACTTTGGCACGGCAGAGTTCGACAATTTTTTCTTCTCTGCGCAAGACCTCGCCTCCATCAAAAGAAT
>JAHFTP010000177.1 GCA_023265495.1 Chlamydiota bacterium | reverse complement strand
AGAATAACCAGGAGATTAAGTACCCATGCAAAATCAACTTTTGTTACTAGATGACGTAGAAAATGTTGGCAGAAGCGGCGATGTTGTTAGTGTAAGGCCCGGCTTTGCAAGAAATTTTCTACTGCCTAAAAAAATGGCCGTTGTTGCAGATAAGTTTACTCTTAGAATGCAAGCGAGATTAAAAGAGGAAAGGGCCAAACGTGCGGAGATTGACAAGAAAGAATCTGCTATCTTAGCAGAGAAATGCAGTGCCTTGACCTTGTCTATTGAAGTAAAAGTAGATCCGGAAGGCCACATGTATGGCTCCGTAGCGGCGACAGACATAGTAAAACTTCTGGAAAAAGAGGGGATTACTCTGGATAGAAAGATGGTAGCCCTTGTCCATCCTATTAAGGCTGTAGGAGTGCACACGATCCAGCTGAAGTTAAAAGAAGGCATCCCTGCTTCTTTTACTTTGCAGATCGTCAGCGACCATGCGCCCGTAGTATCTACGCCCAAAATAAATCAAGCAGAAGAAGAAACACCATCACCTCCTGCTGAATAACACAAATGAGTCATTTTTTTATGAATGCTTTGCGTAAAAGTATTTGTGTAGAAGATGACTCGTATCTTTCCTTTCTCTCTCCGGCAAAAGTCAATCTCTTCTTTAGAGTGCTCTATAAAAGAGAGGATGGATTTCATGAAATCGCCTCGCTCTACCAGGCGATCTCCTTATTTGACACGTTATATTTCAAAAAAAGTGGATCTCCTCGGCTTACTTGCACTGATCCGACACTTGCTTGCGATGAGACGAACCTTGTAGCTAAAGCAGAGCATCTTTTTAGAAAACATACGGGTATCACAGAGCCCGTTCATATCCACTTAAGAAAAAAAATTCCTATGCAAGCAGGTCTTGGCGGCGGCAGCAGCAACGCTGCTACGGCATTATTTGGACTCAACCGATTGTTTGGAGAGCCGGTGACAGAGAGCGACCTTTGTGAGTGGGCAAAGACCCTTGGATCTGATGTCGCCTTTTTTCTCTCTTCCGGCACCGCTTATTGCACGGGGAGGGGAGAGAAGATCGAAGAGCTGCAGCACCCTCTGCCGGAGCTGCATTTTAGCCTAGCCAAGCCTGTTGGAGGGCTTTCTACTCCTTTAGTCTACAGACATTGTGATGTAGCGCGCCTCTCTTCTGTAGATCCCGCCAGCACTTTGGAAGGATTTCTTATGGGGGATCCTCACTACTACAATGATTTGGAGCAGAGTGCATTTTCTCTTATGCCGTCACTGAGAGAAGTAAAAGAAGCTCTGCTCGTTTCAGGTTTTTCTCACGTTGTCCTCTGTGGCAGCGGCAGTGCTTTCTTTTGCTTGGGAACTTCTAAAGAGAAAATTTCTTTGCCTTTACAATTTTTTACAGGGAAATCTGTGCAGCGCCGCTATGGACGCTGGTATGAATAGCTCCTTTTTTGTTATAGTGGCGTCTATTTACATTAAGGGGAAAATATGAGTCCAAAACTATATGACGATCAGTTGATTGTGATCACAGGTGCTGCAGGATTTATCGGCTCTGCCGTAGTACGGTATCTCAATGAGCGGGGCTTGAGTAACCTTCTTCTTGTGGATGACATAAAAAAAACGGAGAAGTGGAAGAACCTTTTACATAAACAGTGTGCAGACTTTATTTCTAAACACGAACTCTTCACCTGGCTGGAAGGAAGAGAAAGAGAAGTGGAAGCGTTTATCCATCTTGGCGCTTGTTCCGATACGCTCGAAATGGATGGAAGCTATCTGATGGAAAACAATTTTCGGTTTTCTGTTAAGCTTGCAGACTACGCATTAGATCACGGCCATCGATTTATCTATGCATCTTCTGCTGCCACCTATGGAGATGGGACGCTTGGCTTTGCCGATAATCATGACGCGTTAGAGACGCTAAAACCTCTTAACTTGTACGGCTTTTCCAAACACTTTTTCGATCTGTGGGCTAAGAAGCAAGGAGTCCTGGGGTCGATTGTGGGCCTCAAATACTTTAATGTATTTGGCCCTAATGAATACCATAAAGGGCACATGGCCTCGATGGTGTATAAGATGTTCCCTACCGCTCTGCAAAATCAGGTGATCAAGCTTTTTAAATCCTCAGAGCCGACACGCTTTGCAGATGGGGATCAGTGTAGAGATTTCATCTACGTAAAAGATGCGGTGCGCATGACATGTTCTTTTTTAGAAAATGAGCTCTGTGGGATATTTAACGTAGGCTCGGGCCATGTAACTACGTGGAATCAGCTGGCACACGCTCTATTTGCTGCCGTAGGTTTTTCTCCCAAAATCGAATATGTAGACATGCCTCTCCAGCTAAAAAAACAATACCAAAATTATACCTGCGCTGATATGAACAAGTATCGAGAAAGTGTTGGTTTGTCTGCTTCCGAGCCCATCTGTCAATACTCTATCGACGAGGCAGTAGCAGACTACGTCCAAAATTATTTGCAGAGGGATGAAAGATGGTAAAGCTCATAGGAATGCTCAGTCGTTTTAACCCCGTCAAGGTTCTGGTTATTGGGGACTTTATGTTAGACACCTACACGACAGGGAAGGTGAAGAGAACCTCTCCTGAGGCGCCCGTCTCTATCTTGCATGTGCAAAAAGAAGAGAGCCTGCCCGGCGGAGCCGGCAACGTAGCTCTGAACTTGGTCTCCTTAGGCGCTAATGTAACGGCCATAGGGAGGATCGGGTGCGATATGGCGGGCGATGAGCTCAAAGAGTTCCTTTTTAAAGAGGGTGTGGATGTTAAGGGGATTATCTACCAAAAAGGGTTTAAAACACCTGTAAAAAATAGGCTCATTGCCGACTCTCAGCAGGTGCTGCGCGTCGACTTTGAAAATATTTCTCCATTGCCGGAAGAGTTAGAAGAGCAAGTGCTATTTTCTTTAAAAGAGCGGCTAGAGGATGTGCAAATCATTGCTATTTCCGATTATGGCAAGGGGTTCTTAACAAATCCTCTTCTTGAAGCCATCATATCGCTTGCCAAGGAAAGATCGATTCCGGTGATCGTGGATCCCAAGGGTGACGACTTTTCTAAATATGCAGGGGCTACAATGATTAAACCCAACCTCTCTGAAGCCTATGCTGCTGCAAAGCTCCCTCAGAGTACGTCGCTGGAAAAAGTGGCACAAAATATTTTCCACTCTTGCAAAGCAGATATGCTTCTTATCACACGCTCTGAGGCGGGGATGTCCTTATTTTATAAAGATGGGTCCTTCCATAACTTTCCTGTGAGGTCGAAAGAAGTGAAAGATGTCACGGGTGCGGGAGATACCGTGCTTGCGATGATCAGCGTAACTTTAGCTAACAGCATCGACATCAAGTTTTCTGCGCAGCTGGCTAACATCGCTGCAGGGATCGCCATTGAACGGCTTGGATGCACGAGGATCACTCTCTCTGACATGGCAGAGCGGCTTTTAGAGTATGATGTAGACAACAAAATCTTCGATGAGGAACATCTATTTGCCCTGCAGCAGGTGCTGCAAGGCAAAAAATATTGTGTTCTTGGCTTAGAAAGCCATCAGGGGATGAGCACCGCTATTTTTAGAAGTATAAGAAAGCTCTCCACAGAAAATCCGGAAAGAAAGCTCATTGTCTATGTAAGAGATAGCAATCCCGATGAGGAGTTTGTCTCGCTGCTTTCCTCGCTTGCGGAGGTGGATTTTATCGTTCTTAAGTGTGAGAGTTTAAAAAATCTCTGCGAGATCATCCACCCCCATCAGGTGTATGTCATGGAGAAGGAAGGGAACCTCGTCCTTCTAGACCATGCTATAGCTCTCCTCTCTCAGGTGAAGGCTGTAGCGAAAGAAAGCTCGCTATGCGAGCTCTCTTAGTCTTGCTATGCGACTTTCTAGGTCTGGATGGGAAGCAAAAAGCATCATCCATCCCGATTTT
>JAHFTP010000030.1 GCA_023265495.1 Chlamydiota bacterium | reverse complement strand
AAACAGGACTCCTCTCATCGCCGATTACAGCAGAAACGTCATACAGCCTCTTTAGGGATGCAAAATCGGAGGGACGCAGCTCTTTTGCCTTGTCTGCCAGTATATCCCTTACAACACATGTTATTAGCTCTTCTTTTGATACTTCTCCTACTTGTTCCGGAGGAAGACCCTCTCTGTAGACAGTTATAGCCTCATCCAAAGAGCCCCTCTGTATAGTATTTAAAAATCCTCTAATGGACATGCCCACCCCATGTTTTACTTTTCTGAGAGAGCCTCCGGAGGAAGCCACATTTTACTAAGACTCCTCTTTAAAATTCTGATAACCTCTTTTTTGTAACCATTCAAGGATAAACCATTTTCCAAAAGAATCTTCAGATGAGCGCTAGGACAAAAGCCCACAGCTTCTCAGGCAGATAGGAAGTATGAGAGAAATCCGTCGTGAGGGACCCAAGTTGCGGCTGCATTTAACCTATAAATACAGGTGGGACCGCTTCCTAGAAGGAGGTGTTAGCTTATCGAAATCCTAGAACCTCTAGGAAAAGTTTGCTACCTCAGTTCCAGCGTCGTGATCCCCTAATAAAAATAACATCGTTAAAGAGCATGATTGCACTTTGGAAATCCCAAACGACAGAAGCTTTGCATTATACACAAGAAGTGAGCGATTAGCAAAGAGAAAAAAGTCTATCTTTCCCTATCCCATATCCGGCGTTTTAACCAAATCTTTCCAGGCTTGAGAAACGACTTGCCTTCCGACTGCAGCGATCGACTCCGTCAGGGGGATCTGCTTGGGACATACTTCCACACAATTTTGCGCATTGCCGCAATCACTGATTCCCCCTTCTTCCATAAGAGAGCGCAATCTTTCCTCTGCGGACAATTTACCAACGGGATGCGCATTAAATAATCTTGCTTGGGAGATGGGAGCAGGACCTATGAATTTGGAAGCGGCATTCACTTGAGGACATGCCTCCGTACAGCAGCCGCATGTCATGCAAGTAGATAATGCGTACATCGTCTCTTGCAGCTTCGGGCTGATCTTCGGACCAAACCCCCTATCAAAAGAGTCGTCAGCATCCACCCAGGCGTGGACCTTTTTCAAATTGTCAAACATACTTTTTCTATCTACGACGAGGTCTTTAACCAAGGGAAATTTTGTCATAGGAGCTAATGTCACCGTATTACTTCCGGTACTGGCAAGCAGAGTGTGGATAAGTGCTGTACATCCTTGCCTTGGACGGCCGTTGATTAACATAGAACAAGAGCCACAAACCTCTTCTAAACACCCTTGCTCCCAGGCAATAGGCGTCACCCTCTCTTTATTTCGATTAATCGGATTTTTCTGCACTTCCATCAGAGCGGATGTGATATTGATAAAGGGTTTGAGCTCTAGCTCAAACTCCTCCCAATACTGTTTATCGGGAACACCGCGCAAGATACGTAAAATAAATGTCTTTTCCATGTTTTCCCCACTTCCCCATCTATACTGGGAGCTGTATATTTTTGGGAATATTTTCTAAGGTAGGTTTTACTTTCTTTGCTTTGCTATAGTCTCTGGCTACAGGAGATAGATGCCTTGTATCCACAGGAAGGTAGCTGATCTCCGGCTCATCTTTTGCAGGATCATAGGTAGCTACAGTAGTCTTCAGCCAGTTCGCATCATCTCGTTGGGGGAATTCAGGCTTATAGTGTGCCCCCCGAAATTCGTTGCGCAGCAACGCTCCCTTAGTGATGACTAAAGCAATTTCTATCATAGCATCAAACTGATTGGCAAACTGGTAGGTCTGATTAAGCAGAGATCCTCGATCATCTAATGCGATATGCAGAAATCTCTCTCTAATTTTCTTTAGTCCCTCTATCGTTTCCTTGAGTTTGGCATTCTCTCGCTTTACGGTGACATTACTTATCATGAGCTCGGAGAGTTCATCATGGAGCTGATGCACATTTTCTTTTCCCTGTCTTGTAAGCAGGTCGTGTTTAAAAGCTTCTTCATGTGCCAATGCTTCAGAGAATGTTCTTGAAGGAAGCTGCCCACAGCTCGCTTGCAAACCCTCTAAATACCTAGGAACTTCCATACCCGCAACAAGCCCTGCAAATATGCAAGATAAAAGAGAGTTAGCTCCAAGCCTATTTGCTCCATGATACTGAAACTCTGACTCTCCCACATTGAAGCAACCAGCAATATTGGTCATCTGCCTAAACCGTTGCATCCTATCCGGATCGTCGGCAGCGGGCCAATCCACCCAGGCGCCACCCATGGAATAATGCACGGCAGGAAAAATTCTCATCGGCACCTTATGGGGATCCTCTCCTGTGAATTTTCTATAAATATCCAGGACGGATTCTATCTTGTTTTGCACTTGAGAGGGGAGGTGCGATACATCTAAATATACCTGAGACTTTCCATCAACTCCAAGACCCATTTCACAGATGCGCAGAACTTCTCTCGACGCAATATCTCTCGGGACGAGATTGCCAAAGGCAGGGTACATCTCTTCTAAGAAATACCAGGGCTCCCCCGTCTTGCCGCAAGGAATTTCCTTCCCTTCCGCATCCTGTATTGTTTTACTAGAATCACCCCACACCCACATCCTCCCCCCCTCTCCTCGAGAGGACTCAGAAATCAGTCGGAGTTTGTCCTCTGCAGGAATGGCTGTAGGGTGGATTTGGATGAATTCTCCATTTGCATATTTCATGCCTTGTTTAAATAGCCGGCCGTTAGATGCTCCCGTGCAGAACGTAGAATTGGTCGATTTTTTAAAGATGAGCCCAGGGCCTCCTGTACCAAATAGTACCGCATCCGCCTTGAGAACGTCTAGCTTTAAACTACATAGATCCATTACCACTACACCGCGAGCACTTCCCTGTTCGTCGATAACAAGACGCATAAATTCATGATGTTCAAATTTTTCTACCTTGCCTGCCACCTCATAACGTCTTACCTGCTCATCCAATGCATACAAAAGCTGCTGTCCTGTTGAGGCACCACAAAAAGCGGTGCGGTAATAGAGCGTTCCCCCAAACCGACGAAAGTCCAAATTCCCTTCAGGCGTCCTGTTAAAAGGACATCCAAACCTCTCCATCATACGGATGATTCCAGGAGCTGCCAGACACATCTCCAAAATAGGGGGCTGGTCTCCCAAGAAATCTCCCCCCTTGATCGTATCGTAGGCATGGATGTAAGGAGAGTCGTCCTCATTCTTTAAGTTCATGGCTGCATTGATCCCTCCTTGTGCACAGACGGAATGGGACCTCTTGACTTTTGTGACGGAAACGAGCTTCACATGGCATCCATTTTCTGCAAGCTTCATGGCGGCGGCAAGTCCTGCCAGCCCCCCTCCAACAACCACGACTTCTTTCCTTTTTTTACTCATAAAAAACCGGTACCCATTATTACATTTTTAAATTGAGCCAATACGTTCCCCAAACAGCCGCAAGGCCTAAAAACATCAGAGCAAGCATCAGAGCGACAGCTACTGACGCCATCGATTTCTGAGAAGCTCTTTTAATGACAAACCCCCATGTGACCAAAAAAGTCCAAAAACCATTGAACGCATGAAAACAAGCTGCCAATACAAAAACTGTATAGAGCACAACATAGACAGGACTTTTAAAAGTATCTCTGACACTGAGTAAAGAGGCTGTTCCAAAATTAGAGGTAGCGGCGATCACCTGCTGCTCCGTAATGGGCCTTTTTTCTATCGCATGCAGCCATGCTCTGCTTTGCAAATATTTTTGTGCTGCAGTGAAAATCACTTCTTTTTGCGGGTCGAATTCTTCCTGCTGCACCCCTAAATAAGGATCAAATTTTTCTTCTTGCCTTAAGTTGCTGGAAAGCTCGACTAAGGCATGTTCATCCGCTCGGGAGGTGATATCTTGCCTTATTTTGTCTATATCCTCTTTTCCATAGAGTTGCACCCCAAGTCTTGCAGCAACAGTGTAGAGCCCATCATCTACGCTGAGGCGAACACAATAGATGGATTCTGTCCCCTGATGCACAGAAATCGGATAGTCGATAAACCGGAATTTAGCCACATGACCTATGATTCCAATAAGAAGGATCCAAGAGGTGATCCTCTGCCAAGAATAGGCTCTATTCCTTCGATACTCTTTTAAAGAGGGCTTTGATCCATCCGACTTGCAAGAATTGGCTTTTGCCGTACGTAGATACTGTATTCCCCATACAGCATGTATGGCTAATGGGACACCTAGCAAAAGGACTTCTACGACTTCTAAGTAAGGTAAATTGTGAATGGCATTCACCATCTGCACAAATCCTCTTCCATTGTCTCCTAAGAGAAGAGCGGCTTGAGAGTTGGTGAGTAAGTGTTCTATTAAAAAAATGACCAGCCACAGCCCCATAAGGGAATGCACACGTCTCCAGATAAACTCTCTTGGAATAGCAACTGTTGTCATAGAAAAAACTCTCTCCCTAAAAAATGCAATCTTAATTTCGCTATTAAACTACTGTGGCACGTTTTGAAAAAGAAAAAAATGCTTTCCGGATGTCTTTGCTTCGAAGCCGCTCAGCTTTTCTCAAAGAAGGATTTCAGCCGACGAGAGGCTTGATTTTGTTCTATGACTACTTCCTCTTGCGGAACAAAGGCTTTGTCCAAATCAAAAATTTTGCAATAACTCTTGGGCATACTCAGAAATAAAATGTTGGGAACTTTTTGGAAACTATAGAGCAAAGTAACCTGGTCTAAGAAGGGAGGGATCTTTGTAAATTCCTTAAGTGCATATGCTGTTGCTTTGCACCATCTATCTACAGCTTCAAAGCCACCGCTCGTCGAATTCACAAATATACTAGCAGCATTATATTGGAACCTCACATCTTCTACTTTGGCTTGTGTTACAGAAAAATCGTAGGGAAGGAAAAGAGAAAAGGAAGGCTCCTTCAAAAACACGGCATCCGCATCCACCCAGAATACAGGCCTTTGAAGAGCATGCAGTTTCTCCTTAATAAAAAAGGGCTTAATTGCACAATTTTTTTCCCAAGAACCCTGTGAAGGAATGCCTTCTATGCAAGTATCCAATCCAAACTTCTTGCATGATGCAATGAGATGCTTTACTTCCTCTTCATAGGGGGTGTTAACTGTATAATAACTAATAACAACGGGAAGATTTCCTAAAAAAGAAGTCATAACACCTGCCATTTTCGTTTTTCCATCCAATAGCATAAATGGTCATAATAAAAAAAGCGTCGACACCACTATTGCGAAATTTTAGGAAAGCGGGAAACAAGGTAGAGTGGATAGTTATAGATGTTGCCATCATGTTTTAGATTCATAAGTGTTGTTCGAGTGAGTTTTACCGGCAAATATTTGCTTCCATAAACAAGAAGACTCTTTTTCTTTTCACTACTTCCTGCTTTCACTTCAAGAGGATAGATTTCATGATCTCCTTCTACTAGAAAATCAATTTCTGCTATGCCGGAACTTGCCCAGTAGTAAATCTCTCGATTTTTAGCTGCTACTAATTCTTGGGCCACAAAATTTTCCGTTAGGGCTCCTTTAAACTCAGTAAATAAAAGGTTTCCTTCGATGAGCGCGCGAGAAGAAAGATTGCTTTGAGCGCCAAGCAGTCCAATATCAAGTAAAAACAGTTTAAATGTATGAGTATCTGCATAGGCACTGAGTGGAAATTTTGGAGTTTCTACCAAACAGCTCTTAAGAATTAATCCTGCATCTAGAAGCCATTGAATGGCTTCTTCATAGTCTCTACCTCGAGCACTTTGTCGAATCGCTGCAAAAATGAATTTCTTATTTTCCTTTGCTAGCTGGCGATGGATCTGTTTCCAGACTGTTGTAATTTTCATCACTTCATTTGGGGGCGCATGTTTTGCAAAGTCTCTTTCATAAGCGTTTAAGATCTCGAGCTGCACTTCGCGCACTACAGAAAAATTTTCATGCTTTGCATATTCAGCTACAGCCTCAGGCATTCCTCCAACAAACAAGTAACATCTTAGTAATTGAGTCAGTTTCTCATGCAAAGGATTGGGAAGTGGTTCAAAAGATGCATATTCCTCCAAAAAAGTCCTGATTTTTTCATTGTTTGTTGCAGATAGAAACTCAAAAAAACTTAGAGGGCTGAGATGTAAAAAATTGACCTTGCCAACAGGAAATCCTTCGTCTTGATTTGTTTTTACTCCAAGAAGAGAGCCTGCTGCCGCAATGTGGTATTCATTAGCCTCTTCACAAAAATATTTCAGGCTACTGAGAGCTTTTGCACATTCCTGAATTTCATCGAAAATCAAAAGCGTATTGTGAGGCTCTATCTCCACCCCCGTATGAATACTTACTGTTTTTATCAGTTGCTTCGGATCGAGAGCACCTTCGAAATAGCCTGATAATATCTCCTCTTTTTCGAAATTTAAATAAACCATCTTTTTATAAGACGTTCGGCCAAAATGCTTCAAAGCATAGGTCTTTCCAACCTGACGAGCCCCATTTATTATTAACGGTTTGCGCCGCTCAGATTTTTTCCACTGCTGTAAATCCAGGTAAATATCTCTCTTCATACCTCTATATTGCTAGATTTTACTTTAAAATGTCAAGCATTCGTTAGGAAAACGTGTCTGATTACCACGTTTTTCGTTGGTAAAACGTGTCTGATTACCACGTTTTTCGTTGATAAAACGTGTGCACAATACGCTAAACATATAATAATAAGGGTGTTACAAATGAAGCTTACTCGGAAAAGCTACTTTTCCCCTTTTCTAACTCATTAAATAAGCTCTGCAGCTCCTCATATAGTCCATCTATCTCCCTACGCAGGGAGTGGATCTCTTCCGAAAGAGCAACAATAGAGTTAGTATGAGATTTTTCTGAGGCCTTAATGACCTCAGCTTCTTTGACGGAGAGCTGTTTTTCTTTTTTTTCTATAGCTTCTTCACATAGAGATATTTTCGTATAGATAGGCTTTAATGTCTTAGCTCTTGTCTGGACAAAAACAGCCCGTTTTTGTTTTTGGCTTTGCTCAGATTCTTCCGACCTTTGTCTTTTGTTGGAAGGGGGACCTTCCCATCCTTGCTTTCGCAAAAATTCCTCATAGTCGCCCAAGAAAAGCTCAGGTCCTTTTTCTTTAAAAACAATAAGTTCCTGAGGCCGGATCCTCTCTAAGATCAGCTCACTATGAGTCACGATGACAACGGCTCCGGCAAATTCATCTATTGCCTCTATTAACGCTTCTATGGATTCAATATCAAGATGATGCGTGGGCTCGTCAAGAAGAAGTAAATTGCAAGGAGTTGCCAGGATTTTACCTAAGAGGACTCTGCTTTTCTCTCCACCCGAAAGAACGGATATCCTTTTTTTTGCAGCATCCCCTGAAAATAGCATCTGCCCGCAAATCCTCCTAATCTGTGTGGTAGAGAGCTGTCGACCAGCCAAAGCGATTTCTTCTTCAATTGTATGTTGAGAGTGAAGGCGATCGATATTAGTTTGTCCAAAGTAGGCAATTTTTGTATTTTCAGAAAGAACTACTTGGCCACTTGTAGGCACAAGATCTCCAAAAAGCAATTTAAGTAGGGTAGATTTTCCCATGCCATTTCTACCTATAATGGCTAAACGCTTCCCTTTTTCTAAGGAAAAAGACAGATCGCAAATGAGAGGAGCTTCATTTGCGTAGGCAAAATGCACCGCTTGTAGGGAGCCCATATTCTTTCCTGAAATATCCGCATAGGTGAAGGAAAAATCCAAATCTTCTATCGCAGTGAGTTTAGCTAACACTTCCATCTTAGAAAGAGACTTTTGCTTGGACTGCGCTTGTGATGCTTTACTCGCCTTTGCTCCAAAACGGCGAATATAATCTTCTAGATGCTCCCTTTTCTTCTCTAAATTGCTTCTCGTCCGCTCATAGACCAGCTCTGATTCCACAATTCTTTCATAATAGTCGCCCGTGTCTCCCTTCACCTTTAAGAGCTTTTTTCTGTGTAGACCCATGGTATGGGTAACAAGTTTGTCTAAAAATTCTCTATCATGAGAAATAATAAGGCAAGCTCCTTGCCACCCCCTCAGATATCTTAATAGCCACTGTACAGTTATAATATCTAAGTAATTCGTAGGCTCATCCAACAGCAAACAATCGGGCTCTGCAATAAGCACCTTAGCCAGCTTCAGGCGTAGATGATACCCTCCCGAAATAGCGGCAGGGGATTTCTCCAAAAGATCATCATTAAAGCCAAGGCCAAAAAGGATCTTTTCTACAAAATAGGTATCCTCCTTTCTATCTTCAGGCAAGCTGCTGCTAGCCTCTTCTGAAACGGTGGCAAAAGAAAACTCCGCATGCTGCTCAAGATACCCCAGCTTATACCCTTTGGGAGAAACTACTCTCCCATCATCCCCCTCTTCTACACCTGTGATTATCCGAAGCAAAGTGGACTTTCCACACCCATTTCTCCCTATGAGAGCGCACTTTTCCCCTTCTTGGAGAGCGAAAGAGACTTCTGAGAAAAGCCTATCTCCGGAATAACTTTTGGCAATGTTCTCTATTTGTAGCATGTGAATTATTTTGAAATATCCATTTTAAAAAAGGATTTAGCATTTGTACTTGTTGCAAAAGCTACTTCGTCCAAAGACACATTTTTTACTGCAGCAATCATCTCTGCTACTTCTGGAAGAAAAGAGGGCTCATTTTGCTTGCCTCTTTTACTCTGTGGAGCTAGGTAGGGGGAGTCTGTTTCTATAAGGAGGCGGTCTAAAGGTACATATTTAGCCACCTCCTGCAATTGCTGAGATTTCTTAAAAGTAACAATGCCACTCAGTGACAAATACCACCCTCTATCTAAAACGCCTTTGGCCTCTTCAAGAGTTCCAGTAAAGCAATGTAGCAGACCCAAATGAGAAGGAATATGACCATCTGCCAAAGAAAAAAGATCGGCAAAGGCCTCCCTACAATGAAAGACAAGGGGCAGTCCTGTTTTACGTGCTAAAGAAAAATAGCGAAGCAAAAATTCTTTTTGTTTTTCTCTGCCCGCACGTTCATAGTAGTAGTCAAGACCTGTTTCTCCCAGAGCCACTATGTCTCCCTTCTTTGCTGCCTGTTCCACATAAGGAAAAAAAAGATCGCCTTCTTTTTCCACATCATGTGGGGTAGTGGCGGCTGTATGATAAAGCCTCGGCACTTTGTTTTTTAATGAAGCAGCTCTTTCTAAACTAGTTGTGTCCGTACAAATATTGACTATGGCCTCTATTTTCTGTAGCTTTGCTCTAGAGAGTATTTCATCAACTAAGGGGAAAAGTTCATCAGAAGTAAGGTGAGCATGTGAATCTATATACATAAAGGGATAGGGATATTAAAACGAACGGACAGATCTATAGCAGCCGTTTGCTTTTGGTTCATATATGTAACATTACGTGCAGGCAGTGTACTTGCTTGTGGCCTATCTTGTAAACAGATCTGAACAAAACTATCTACTTCTTTAAATTCGTATCCATGAACAAAATCCTTTCCATTAAAAGGTCTAGAAAACTCTTTATCTACTAAATCCATCCAATTTCTCTCTGTGTTATGGCTCCAAGACGACACCTTTCGTTTCATCTGCTCCTCAGTCCTTACCCAACTGTAGTGGTGGATCATAGGCTTCCCATCTAAGGAAAGGACGTGATCCTTTTTTTCTCCTCCTGTGAGATAATAAGCCCCATTCCTCTCCTTGGGAGAAAATAGTGTTTCTCCATGGATCCTCTCTTTCCTTACCAGAAGAGGCGTATGTTCCCAGATTGTTGCTTGATAAGTCGTTTCTCTAAAATACCAGTAATTGGCAAGTCTTAAAGCGGTATATTTTTGTAGAGCAAACCCCTCTATCCACTCACGAAATCGATCTTCATCTACAATTTCATCCGTATCTAAAAACAGTATATACTCCATCTCTTGCGCAGTAAAATAGGCTCCTATCACCCTCGATAGGTTATGCCAATAAAAAGAGGGATACCCCCTATCTTCCCAGGCATATTCTAAAAAAGTAGCCTCTTCATTCTCCTTGTAGATACTCTGCAATAGCTGTTTATCTTCCGCCACCCCATCAAAAAAATGATCACAGACAGGAATGAGAATTTGAGAGGAAATCCCCTTTACGTGTGCTATGCACTCCTTTAAAAAGGGATAGTCATTACTGCAAAAATTGATCACTGTAGCGATCTTGGGTAGCGCCATTATTTCCTCGAAAGGAGCATTTCCTCTTCACCTAACATAATTAGTCATTAGAGCAAAAGTAAAATCATTGACAAAATACACTCGCTTAAGAGACAGATAAAAGAAGAACTAAGCAAAAGAGGTTTGTTATGATGATGATGCTTTTCCTGTTTTTTTCCATTGTTGTGGTACTTATATTATGCAACAAGAGAAGAGAAGCCATCCTACTTACAGCTCTCAACTTGATTTTTTGTATAACCATGTTTTGGCATCACATCACAGATGTAATCAATATTCGTCTTTAAGGCTGGAAAACACCATGAAAAAAACATTAGAAGATCTCAACTGTTTATTTGCCATAGTCCTCTCTTGCGTTATACTCGCCGGCTACACCGTGCAATACACAAGACACGAAAATCCGTGTCCTCTTTGCATGTTACAGAGGTTAGCCATGATTGGCGTCTCCATAGGGCCACTACTGAATTTACGCTTCGGAGTGAAGATGCAGCATTATGGATTATCGATTCTATTTGCCTTATTTGGCATGAGCGTCTCGTTAAGACAAATAGCTCTGCACGTCTGCCCAGGGTTCCCCTCTTTTGGAGAGCCCGTGTTTGGACTTAGCTTATATTCTTGGGCTTTTTTGACATTTGCCATATCTCTTTTAGCCATTGCTATTTTGATGAGTGTCTTTAAATTCACTCACAACAGTGAACAGCCGCTCAAGTTGCATCTCTTTGGCAAACTTGCTTTTGGCTTTGTCTTTCTTGTTTCCATAGCCGACGCGATCACCACGTATATGCAATGCTCCATGAGCACATGTGCCGGATAGACCACACACTGAAGCTACTCCCACTGAGAAGCTTTGTCTATGAGAAAATTATCGCTTAAAAGGAAATATTCGTATTGGCAGCGGTATTATCCAAATCATGAGCCTTGGCCCGTTCCGGGAGAGCAAAGTCCTGGAGATTATTTTTCTAAAGGCGCAGCCTAAGAAAATGAATAGCTTGAAAACGATTAGCTGGAAAGGCTATGCTGTTCCCATATCAAGCAGACCGAGAAAATGCAATTGGAAATGTTAGACTTTCAAAATCGTGTAAAAAATCTTGCTGTTCTCCGCAGAGAAACCGAGTGGTTGGAGCTAAAGCACAATAACGAAAATCCACAGGAAATAGGCGAATATATTTCTGCTCTTTCGAATGGTGCGGCTTTAGCAGGTCGACATAGCGCCTATATTTTATGGGGTGTTGAAGATTCAACCAACAGAGTCATCGGCACAAGTTTCCGCCCAAAAGAAACAAAAGTAGGCAATCAAGAGCTTGAAAGTTGGCTTATTTCTCTTCTTGATCCCCAGATCGATCTTCGCATTCACGAAGGAGAGCTCGACGACAAGCATGTGGTTCTATTTGAATTTGCCCCGGCAACACATCGTCCAATTCGTTTCAAGGGGGCTGAATTCATTAGAGTAGGAACGTACAAGAAGAAGCTCCATGAGCACCCTGAAAAAGAAAGAGAACTGTGGCGCATATTAGGGCAAACTGCCTTTGAGAAAGGCATTGCCATGGAGAGCGTGCCCGCAGATCAAATCCTCTCGTTTCTCAATTGTCCTGCCTATTTTGACCTTATGAAACTGCCTCACCCAGAAAATAGGTCTGCAGTCCTTGAGAAATTCATCTCAGAGAAGCTGATTTCACCATCGGATGGAGGGGGCTATGATATCTCGAATTTGGGAGCTCTTCTTTTTGCAAAAAATTTAGAGGATTTTGATCGGCTAGCCAGAAAAACTCTTCGAATCATTTTCTATCGCGGCGACAGTCGCATGGAGGCGATCAAAGAATATGGGGTGAAGAAAGGGTACGCTCTAGGTTTTGAAGAAGCGGTTGCCTATATCAACGATCAGCTTCCTCAAAATGAACATATCGGCGAAGCGTTTCGTGAAGAAGTGCACATGTATCCGAAAATCGCCGTTCGAGAATTGATGGCAAACGCCTTGATTCACCAAGATTTCAATGTCACCGGAGCCGGTCCGATGGTTGAAATTTTTACAAATCGAATCGAAATATCAAATCCCGGCTTGCCCTTGATTGATACTCTTCGCTTTATCGATGAAGCCCCCAGGTCCCGCAACGAAATATTGGCTGGGCTTATGCGTAGGCTGAATTTATGTGAAGAACGCGGCACTGGGGTAGATAAGGTCATTTTCCAAATCGAATTATTTCAACTTCCTGCGCCTAATTTTCTCAAGAAAACCCAAAGCACATTTGCAATCTTGTACGGACCAAAAAAGCTAAAAGAAATGGATTCTAAGGAGCGGACCCGGGCTGCATATCAACATGCCAGCCTTCAATATGTCATCGGCAAAAAAATGACAAACCAATCTTTGCGGGCGCGCCTAGGCATCAAAAACTCTAGCTTTTCGCTCGCCTATCGGATCATTCGAGATGCGATGCAGGAGAATTTAGTTAAGCCTCAAGGCGATGAGGTCGGTATGGGCAAAAGCGCTTTCTACCTCCCTTTTTGGGCTTGAGTTCGATTATGCACAGATTCTCTCACTGCCGCTGAAATTCGACATATCATTCTAATTATCAACACTTTTCGATTATGCACGGATTATGCACAGACCTGTTCATCCCCTCGGTGGGAACTGTTAGTCCAAGCTGTTAATATGTATTTTTTTAAAAATCGTAAGAAACAGTCTCTTTTTCTTACACTTACATCAAATTATGCTGTAAATATTCGGTGAACCCCGTTAGGGGTTAAAGACGGAACTTAATGAAAATTAAGAGGTAACGATAGAAAGTCTTTGAAAAAAAGACGCAGCTCATAGTAAAATTTTTAGTTTCTTACATCAAAAAAACATACTAGATGAGCTGCAGTCAAATAGAAATCTTACCCAATGACCCGGAAATAATTCAACTCAGAAAAGAGCTTTTTCAAGCTCGCTATGATGCTAACTAC
>JAHFTP010000176.1 GCA_023265495.1 Chlamydiota bacterium | reverse complement strand
AATGCCCATACGCCTTTTTACAAGTATGCCAAGCTATACGAAAATCAAAAAAAATAATTCCTCTTATCTCACTTTAAACACATCAAAACCAATAGAATTTTATTAGCTTCAGTCCATTGCAGAGCAGGGATTTTTCACGAGATTTTTATTGTGCCTAATCCAAGCACTTGATCTAGGTAATCTTCACTCATCGCCGCTTTCATTCTTTTGTTCTCCAGACTTAGTGTACTTTTCTCCTGTTTTAGCAGAGTAAAAGCAATGCGCCTTAATACGGCAAGATTCTCTGCCAGATTCATCTTCTGCGCTACTTGACGATCCTCTCTGAATCCAACATCTAATGACCAATGCAACCCATTTTCTATTGCCCAGTGTTTTCGAATGGCCAGAGCAGCTTCTGTGACGCCCATACACGAGGAGGTTATGTAATACCGACTTTCTTCGCTTTCTTTATCCTTGATGCGC
Organism: Chlamydiota bacterium; assembly: GCA_023265495.1. GTDB lineage: Bacteria > Chlamydiota > Chlamydiia > Chlamydiales > Rhabdochlamydiaceae > JAHFTP01. The sequence goes on along the minus strand of JAHFTP010000176.1, from coordinate 3,505 downwards.
CGTTTGGAATTTACCATAATCACGCTCTGTATATTGGGCCAATGTGTGTTGTCGATACAGTCAGCCATATCCTTGACCAGGTATACAGTTCTTGTGTCTATGCGGCCATGTCCCTTTTCCACGCTTTCACATCGCTCAAAATCGAGATGTTCCCAGTCACTTGAAAAAGCATCTTGGAAAAAAGCTTCTATATCTGATTTCAATGTCCCTTGATTTCCTTTGAGCGCCAGCAAATAGTCACCTCCTAACCCGGAGATCTTTTCTGCTATCTTTGTCTGACATCCGGCAGCGTTAATGCTGACTAGGCAGTCCTTTATCCGAATCATGTCAAGTAGACGGGGGATGGCTGTAATTTCATTGGATTTAACATCAGTCTTTACTTGGCCAAGCAAAAGACCTTTATCGGTTGCCCAGGCACTTACCAATACGAGTTTGGTGTCTGGATTTTCTCTGTCATAAACTCCTCGAAGAGTTTTTCCATCTATGGCTATGTGTCGAGTATCTCCCAGTAACGTATGAACCCAGTTAGAAAAACACTGTTCGAATGAACTTGGCTCCAGGTGTGCAAAAGTTCTCCAAAAGGTAGCAAGCAATGGGATTCCATTCTCAAGTGAGATATATTTTCTTAGCCACGATTCTCGCGCCCGAGCGAATTCTAAAACTCCCTCCCACGAGTTCGCTCCGCAGATATAGGCACAAACCGTTGTGAAAATAATTTCGAGGAGAGAGTGACTTATTTTCGTAGATATGCGAACGTCCTTTAGCATGGCAAAATACTCGATAAAGCTCGAAGAGATCACCTTCGGTGAATCATCTAACCATTCAGTATCGCACGTACTGCTAAAATCAGTCTCAACTTATTGATTGTTAAAAAAAAATCTAGCAATCAAACGACATGTCTTATTAGAAAGTCAAGGAATTTTTGATGAAAAAGCCCTGGAAGAATGTCGTTATAGATCGATATCCAATTCCCAATATAAATCGGTTGATATTTCCTTACCACCAAACACTTCGTATAACGGAACTATCTTCAGTACTAATTCTTTTTTGAGACTTCTTCTCTCATCATATTTCTCTCCTTCCATGCTCCTTAGAGAGTCTCCAATCACGCTGTCCAGAAAGTCCGTGGTAAACATCCTATGGTCAGTGCCCATAGCTTTTCTTAGGGCATCTTCATGATGATTGTGTGCAGCAGATTGGAGGGCAGCGACTAAATCATCGGGCGATAGCTCCTTGAACTGGGGATGTTTCCTAATCGCTTGAAGCATATATAGGTTGCCTGTTTGGACCGCGTCCATGAAAATGTCACAAAAAATCTTTCCGGGAGAATCACTTGTCGATCTTTGTTTTTCTGCAATTGTTTTCTCGAGTTCTTGAGTCTTATCATCGGGTTTTTGAAGATCATCAATATTGGTGCGTAGAATTGCCATATATTCACCGACTGTCCTTTTTAATAGCTCTAACTTAGGGTCAGTGGTGGGGGCTCCAGGGGTAAAGTGTGTTATAGCCCTGTTGAGTACCCCGGGAGAATAGGCTTGTATTGCAGGTTGAATAACGTCTTCAAAGACTTTCAGGGTGGCCTCCGCTTGTTGCAGGCGTGTTTTCGTCTCCGTGAACATCACCGTTTTATCAGGCTGATTAAAGCGTTGCCAATCTTGGAAAGAACTGTCGGCTGCTTCCCTAATTTCTTGTATCGTTCCTAAAGAAGGTCGTATGCTAGTGCTTGTGGTCATGATTCCTCTTGTTTATTATTAATTTTAATAATTTCCTATATTCCTAAAGTTAATTATAGTAAAAATAGATTTTAATGTATATATAATTATATTTATTAATTATGTTTATTTACAAATGGAGCAGTTTGCAAGAGCATAGTACTATCAGGAGAAGGACTCCAAACTCCTGAGCTATAAGAATTTAGGCAGCATGTTGCTGTAACTTAGCTAGTTAGAAATATAAATACCTAATTCCTCTCTTCCTATCGCATAAAAAGCCCCCTCGCCTCTTTAATTTTTTAATAAAAACTTAAATTATTAATAAATAAAATATTAAGACATGTAAAACATTCAATAATTATGTAATAAATATTTTTAATATGAATTTTCGTGTATAATTGAAATTGAAAAAGCTTAAAAAACAGGTTGTTTATGCCAAATACACGAATAGAGCAAGCTTACTCTCCTGTAGATCAGACCGCTTCTCAAGCTTTTGGAAGGCATTTTTCTTCTTCCTCTGATCATTTAGACGCAGCAATCCAACGGGTAGCTAGTTCAACGCTCTCCCCATCTCAAACAAGCGGAACTAATCCTTTACTCCCTGAGAGAGTGAAAGAGGAAGGGACAGAAGAAGGTGGAGACGTAATTGAGTGGCTAACCATTGATGGACTCGGCACAGTGCGCAATAGCCTCGGGGCCGTGATCAATTTAGCCTCGCTACCCACTTTGAGCTCTTTACCTATTCCGGCAGTCTCCATGGCTGCAGCTATTCCCTTCTTCCAAGTAGTGGGAGGAGGACTCATTCTCCACTCGGCTCTTTCTGATACAATTCCTACTACTTGGAAAGAGTTGCAAACAGCGATCAAAAATGAAGATGAGGAAGGATGCAAGGCCTCTATGCTGGCCTTCACTAACCAGATTCTCTTTGCTGCTACCGGCGCAGGATTGCTTACTACCGGGGTAACAAGCTTTCTTAGCCCTATCGTTAGCTCTGCATTGAGTTATTCCTCAATCATTGGATCAGCGCTGCCTACCATTCTCTCCTATGATGCACTCGGGGCTGTATGCATAGCAAGGGGCACTGTGATGATTGCCAGATCAGCTTACAACCTCAGCTATCTGATCCCCTTTCACAATGAGTTCAGAGGCAAGTTGGAAGAAGAAAATGGGCATGATAAAGCAATCGATTTACTCATTACAGAACTGGGGAATACTCCTGCAGAGGAAGCAAAGCTCACACGTAGAATAGGGACCAAAGCCCTAGATAAAGTCAAAGCCTGGAAAGAACTATCTGAAGAGAAAAACACTCCGGAAGAAAAATTGATGCTTCTTCAAGCAGTGGATCTAGGCATCCATGAGCTAAAATTCAAGCAGGCCCTCATTATCTTCATCGCTGCGCTCATGATTGCAGGTGGTGTTTGCTCTATCATCTTCTCCGGAGGCATTGCCGGCATTGCGGTAGCTATCGCTGTTAGCGTGGTGTTTGCTACCATGGAGACTTCGTATATCTCCTACGACTCCCCTAAAGCTTTTAGATGGGTGGCTAGCAAGTTCTACCACACTCCCGAGGCTTTAAAAACAGAACACTCAGCTACTCAACCATTATCTAAAAGTGTATTCACTTCTGCCTAGGATCTATCTTTTCTACTAAGGACTTTAGTTTTTTGGGGTCTACTCTTTCTCCCATAAGTTTAACAAAGGCAGAGCCTACAACAAACCCGTCAGCATACGATATCGCCTCCAAAGCAGAGCTTCTCTCCGCTATTCCAAATCCTATAGCAATGGGAAGCTTT
>JAHFTP010000175.1 GCA_023265495.1 Chlamydiota bacterium | reverse complement strand
CTCTGACCATGCCATCCATCATTCCACTTGGAGCTACTACGTTGGCTCCAGCTTTTGCGTGGCTTACTGCCTGTTTGACAAGGAGGTCGAGCGTTTTATCATTGTCTACATCTAGCTTCCCTGACCGCTCGCTGACAAAGCCGCAATGGCCGTGGTCTGTATATTCACAGAAACAGACATCAGAGATAATAAGTAGGGTAGGAGATACTTCTCTAATCTTGCGAATCGCTTTTTGTATGATTCCCTCGGCGCTATAGGAATCTGATCCATAAGCATCTTTATGGGGAGGCACGCCGAAAAGGATCACAGAAGAAATCCCTAGGCGTACGATCTCTTCTATCTCTTGTGCTAAAGAGCTGAGAGGAATCTGGTATTGTCCCGGCATAGAGGCAATCGGCTGCTTTTCTCCTTCTTCTCCTTTGATGAAAATGGGTTGGATTAAGTCTTTGATCGTGACTTCTGTTTCACGGATCAATTCCCTTAAAATGGGGTGTTGCCTCAATCGTCTTAAACGGAGAGAAGGAAGTGGTGTACTCATGATATGCTCCATTTGCCCGCAAGTGTAGAGAAGCTGATAGCGACTTGCAAGTGGTTTTTTGCGCCTCTAACGCACAGAGTGGCGTAGGAGGGCGTGGGAGAGGGATTCTCCTTGCCTCATGAAAGCGGGTGATGACCCATCTTGCAAGTAGCATGGATGCAAATAGTGAGTCCCTAAGTTGTGATGAGCTCGTTCATGAAATACTTGTTTGGGTGGATCAAATAAAAGGCGTTCCACTTTTTTTTCTTTGTGTAGAGACTCGATTTCTTTGCTGTGGTAGAGGTTTTTCTGTTGAGAGAAGTAGTGGTCATGCTCTACTCCTCCAATAACAACATGCGGTATGCGCACTCCCTGTCTAGAAAGAGACTGCATAAAGTTATAGATCTCTTTCCCTACGTCAATGGACCATCCTAGAGCTTGAATGAGAGGGAAAAGCAGCTTGCCGATGTGCTCCGAATGGGAGATTTCCTTAATAGATGAAGGTCCTCTATCAAAAAACAAATTTTTAGGGGTCAGGTCAGGCTGATGCACAAGATGAGATAAAGCAGAGGCTAAGAGGATGCAGCCGAGAGAATGACCGACACATTGATGGATATCTCCGTATTCCTTTTTTAAAGAAGCCAAGGCTAAGGTGAGAATGAGACCGGCCTCTTGAAGAGAAGAGGGGCGGTAAGGTTTCCCTTCATGAGAAAGATTGTACTGGCTGACAAGGAAAAAACGACCGCTGGGTAAGGAAGGATTTTCTCTTTTTAAGTCTAAGTAAGAAGAAAGGTATGGATAGATGCCGGTGGCGTTGTTATGGACAGTAAAGCGGTTGCCAAGCAATAGAACGAAATTATAGTTAGAGAGGGAATCGGTAGTTTTCGGCTCCAGCACGCGATAAGTAAGACTGATTTTCTTATTTCCTTCTATAGATAGACTTATTTCTTTTTCCTCTAAGGAAAAGGTTTTTCTGATCTCCTCCTGAGCGGGGAAGTTGGGATCCAAAGGACCTTCTGCAGAAAAGAACTGTTTCACATAGAGACCTTCTTTTTCTTGTAGGAGGGAGGCTGGGAGATTTCTAGCTAGGGGAAAGAAAAAGAAGTCTCGTATCCATCCTCCTAAAGTAGTTTTGATTTTTTCCCAGAGGCCCTTGATTTTTTCTGCTATAGGATCAGCGATACAAGAGAGGGGAAAATGGGGACAACGAATCGCTGATGTAGAGATGGGCATGCAGCTCATGATAAACTCCTTTGAACGTCAAAAAGTGTATGATAGGGTGTTTTTTTTGTCTAAATAATAGGGCTTTGGTTACTTCTTATAAGGCAGGAAAAACGTGAAGGTGCCCGTTATGCTAGGATAGTAGTTTTGAGGCTGTCCAGCAGTCGCACAACCATATTATAGTCAGACCCTGCCGCTAGCAAATACCAGCCTTTGGATTCATGGTGGAGGCTGAGGAGCTGTCTCCCTACCTTTTCTGTATGTAGTAGGCTCCACTTTTGTAGTTCTTCTGTCGATTTTTTTTCTTTCACCTGCTGTGCAATGTGAGGAGGTATAGTTATGCCGGGGATGGAAGATAGAAAGGTGAAATGTCTTACATTGCAAATGGGTAAAAGGCCAAAGAACATAGGGATAGACAAAGGTCCGTAGAGTGATTCATATCGATGGATAAAATGGTCTACTTCTTCTAAGGAAAAGACGGGTTGCGTAATGAGAAAGTCAGCTCCTGCCTGTATCTTCTGATGCAGCCTTCTTAACTGAAAAGCGGGTTCTTTTTCTCTGCCGGGAAGGGATTGTGCTGCCATATTTGTTACGCAGCCAACACGGAATTGTGTCTTTTCTTTTAAGAGGGCACCTGCAAAGTCTACGCCTCGGTTCAAGTTTTTTATCATGCTGATAGCTTCTGGAGTGTCGATACATGGATGGATAGAAGGATAAAGGTGGGATTCGTCGCCATGCATCAAAAGGAGGTTTTTTACTCCTAGTTGATGTAGGTCCATCACTTTATTTTGCAGTTCTAAAGCTCCTTTATAGGCTCTTAGAGTCAGGTGTAGGTTTTTTGGGGTCGATACTTTATCCTGTAAATATTGAAAAAAAACATCGTTGGAAACGTGGGGGATGCCAAGCGGATGTGAAGGAAAGCTCAAGTAATCGACCTTGCGATGGACAAACTCTTCTATGATTGGCAAGATGGGTATAAAACTAAGGCCCGGTCTTGGAGGAGTGATCTCTATAAAAATTGTTGCGGACTTGGACGGGGCGTTTGTCATGCAATTGTAGTTAATTGTTTTTGAAGTTATTTCTTTCTTGAACCAATTATGGTTTCTGGTAGTATTATCAACGAAAAAAAGCCTCTCATTGCTTCCTGAGCATGTTTTTACGTAAGGAAAGGAGCGGCTGCTAGAACAAAATCTAACGTTAACCGCAAAAATCAAGAGTCAAAAAAATGAAGAAATTCTCTTCTCTTCTTACTTTTATCCTCATTCTATCCATTCCAGTTTTGTCAGATGATTATCTCTATTCTTATAAAAAAACGGAAGAGTCGATGATAGATGATCCCATATGCAGAGGCCAGGCGATCTTGTTTTCAGGCAATACAAATCTCCCCCTTGCTGAAGCCGTGGCCTCCTACTTAGACACACCTCTTGGAGAAGCTACAATTAAGTGTTTTAATGATGGGGAGACCAGTATCCAGGTAAAGCAAAGTGTACGTAACAAAGAAGTGTTCATTTTGCAGTCTACCTGTTCTACCGATACACAAAGCGTCAATGACAGCATCATGGAGCTGTACCTCCTTGTACGTACGATGAAACGTGCGTCAGCCGCGACGATTACGGCTATTATTCCTTATTATGGCTACGCTCGCCAAGACCGCAAAAATACACCCAGAGTTCCCATTTCTGCAGCAGACATAGCTCTGTTATTAGAGGTGGCAGGCATCGATCGTATTGTGACAATTGATTTGCATTGCGGGCAGATCCAAGGCTTTTTCCATAATGCCCCTGTGGATAATCTCTACGCAGAGACGATGTTTGTCCCTTACTTTGCAGAAAAGCAATTACACAATCCGGTGATAGTCTCTCCTGATGCAGGGGGAGTGGATAGAGCTAAGAAGTTCCAAGAAAACTTGGCGAGGCAGGGGACCTCTCCTCGCTTGGCCATTATTAGTAAGCAGCGCGCAGGGGCGGGCGTTATAGAAATGATGAACCTTATTGGAGATGTCGAGGGATGTGATGTCATTATTGTGGATGACATGTGTGATACGGCAGGCACATTAGTACAGGCGGCTCAGCTGCTCCGAGATAAGGGGGCTGTAAGGGTGTTTGCAGCGATTACACATGGCGTTTTTTCTGGTCCGGCACTAGATAGAATTCGACATTCTGTGATTGAGGAGTTGGTCATTTCTGATACGATTCCTCTTAAAGCCAATGCCCCTGAAAATATCCACTGCATTT
>JAHFTP010000029.1 GCA_023265495.1 Chlamydiota bacterium | reverse complement strand
GATAGATCCTTCCTCTTCCACCTTGGCATCGGCGTAGGCTTGCATACTGATGGTAGCATCCGTGGCGCTGACGATCACCTGATCATCTATCGCTTGGATGAGAATGTTGGCAAGGACAGGGTTTGATGGCTTTGTCGGTACGATGTTTTGGACTTTTCCAATGATGGCTAGTAGTTCTGTTTTAGTGATGATGAATTTCATATGAAAAAAGACTCCTATTTTTCCCTGTATCATAATAAAAAATGGGAAGATCCGTCAAATGTTATTCTTACAGGACTTACCCATTCTATCTTAAAACATTTTTTTTGTGACTATAGTATATTTTGTGGCCGTAGTATAGTTCATAAAACGGCTCATTTCTTTACATTGGCGACGAGAAATCTCTTCATTGATCCTTTTGAGCTCTTTTACGTGGGCGGTAAAGAACTTCCTTTTTTCGGCAGCCTGAGAGAGAAAATGCAGTCTTCTAGCATCGATCTCATCGACTAAGGCTCCGCATGTCTTTGTGGGTCCTTTTTCAGTGCCACACTCCTCTAGCTTTTCTCTTAAGTGATCGCCTATTTCTTGATACTTTAGAAAGCGCTTTCGTTCTGTAATACAGCTCCATAGATCATGTTCCTCATACAATCGAATATGCTCTCGAAAGTGTCTTTCTTCTGCGACACAGCGCTCTAGATCATCTGACAATTCGCGGTCTGAAATCCTAAATACTTCACTGGGCTCTGCGTCGAGGATCATAAGAAGCTGCTTTTGTTCTGCAACACAGTGTTCCAGATCAACATCTTCTTCATGCTTTTGAAAGTGTTTTTGTTCTGCAATACAGCGCTCTGCATGGCCTGGAGCCCCAAATACTTCATAGAGCAATGCTTCGGAAGTTATAGCGTAGAAAGTTTTTTCGAGGCCCAAGTTGAGACATTCTTTTTCTTCAACAGACCCTGCCTCTTTGTATGCTTTTTCATGCAGCGGGATAAAAAAGAGGGCTATCTCGAAAAACGATGTAAGACCTATACGGTTTTTAATCTCTTTACTTGGAAAAAATTCATCTTCTATAGTTGCAGCTTGGACCGCTGCAAGAGTTGTCAGGAATAGCATGGTAAGTTTTGGTATAGAAAGCGACTTGGGACAATGAGTGACGGCTTCGCAAGAGCCTTGTCTGGAAGTTAAAGCAGAAACGGTAGACATTCCCCCCCCCTAATTTTACAGTTGTAGGCCAAATCATCGCTGTATTTTTGCAGGTCTAGCTGTTTTTGTCGTGTAGAATTTCGGAAAAAGTGGCATCATGAAGAAAACACGGTTCTTTATTCATTTTATAGCGACAATGGTCAGAGAGGCCCAAAAAGACTATCTACGCCTTTTTCTCAAGTGACATCAATCTGCAGAGTTTTTCATGGCTCTGTCGATAGTTCTTTTATGCTCTTTTTCTTTGATGGATTCTCTTTTGTCATAGGTCTTCTTTCCCTTAGCAACGCCTATTTTGACTTTGATGAACCCTTTTTTTAGGTAAATAGCAAGGGGAATGAGTGTGAGCCCTTGCTGATCTGACACAATTTTTAGATGGGCTATTTCTCTTTTATGGAGAAGAAGCTCCCTCTCTCTCTTTTCTTCGTGATTGTGGATGTTGCCAAAACGGTAGGGGGCGATGGAAGCATTTTTTAAAATGACCCTATCGTCAGTGGTCACTAAGACGTACGCATCTTGGAGGCTAGCTTGATGGGCGCGTAGCGACTTGACTTCCGTGCCTTTGAGAAGGATCCCTGCTTCAAAGGTCTCTTCTATGCTGTAGTCATGGAAAGCCTTTCTATTGCTGACGAGGTCGCTATTTTCTTTGCTCATCTATCTCCCAAAAAGAGATTGCCCAAGTCCTGTTACGCGGAAGCAGTCTTTATTATTATGCGTACCTACTTGCACGATGCCCGCTTCAAAGAGCCAATCATAGAGGATCGCTCGAAGAAGGCGGATCTCATCTGCTGTATACTGAGGAATAGCATATTTCCATGTTTTACCGCAGCGTTTTAAGCTAACAATGCACTCTTCAGATAGCGGGACATGGACTCCTTTGAGGTAATCCTCAAAGTAGACCCATCCTTTATTTAAGACGCGCACTATGCTCTTTTCCGCCTCTCGCACAGGCTTTTCTAAACAAAGATGGGAGGGAATCTCCGGCTGTAGGAGGTGGTTAAGCGGGTGCCTATACAAAAATAGAGCTCTATTTTCTAGCTTCATATCTAGAAAGTTGTCAGCCATATCTAATGCGTAAAGCTTATTTTCTATGACGTCTGCAAGTTTTGTAAGACAAAGCTTCGCTATCAGTCTGTCTACATACTTAAGAGATTCTTTCTCCGACAGGTCGGGAAAGGAAGATAAGAGGGACGCGAGTGTTTTGCCCTGTGGCACTAAATATCCTTCCTTTGTTTTCTCTAGGGCGATAGGCTGTTTTTTAGCCTTTTGTAACAGAGAGGAAATGTCCTCTGCAAAGGAGTAGTCATTAGGCCTTTTTTTACATACGGCCGTCTCATCGACTATGGACTGTACTTCAGAGGTTTGTAAAAAGAGGAGAAATTCTTTCCACTCTTGGAAAGGAGTGATTTTCTCTTCCCACTCATCGTCTACTTTTTTATAGCCCAGGCAGCAAAGAAAGTTAAATTCCATGAGGAGCAAACACTCTTCAAACTGTTCTTTGGAGAGGTTGTGTTTTTTCATGATGTCTTTTCCCGAGACTTCGAAGTGGGGAGAGTGAAAAACTTCTTCCATGATCCTTTTGATGAGAGGTTCTGTATGGGTAAATTCCATGAGATATCTTTGGAAGGTAGACGGCGTTAGTAGGTATTTTTCGACAAGAGATTCAAATATATTGTTCGACGTTCTGGGGATAGAATACCAAATAGGCAGAATATGAATAGGGACTTTTTTGAGTAGATTTTGTAGATAGTCCATGCCGGGAACAAAGTCTTCATCAAACTTGAGGATTTGCGATTCAAAGTATTTTCTTACTTCTTTATCAATGAGGATAGTCTCAGCAGAAAATTGCAAAAGTCCCGTTTTGCTCAATTTTTCTAAGATGGGACGGATAGTGTCTACGGATAGGTGTAGGTTTTGGGCGAGCTTAGCAAGAGGGATTTGTACGGAGCTATATAGGATTTCTTCTAGTACGGCAAGCTCTGTAGAAGAAAATTGAGACATAAGGAGTCTATTTTCTATATCTTTTTGGTAGTTATAGTCAGATAGAGTGACCTTATTTTTTTTAATAGCGACTGTGTCTAGTAGGGAACTTGTCATAATGAATGGCTCAAAATTTCTCTTTTATTTTTCTTCTGCCTAGTCAGGATACTGGTTTTTAGCTTTTGTTACAACAAAAGGTCTTGCCTAGTAGCGGTAATCGTAAAAAAAATAGTCGACTCTATGAGTGTTAGAAAAGACTCCCTTGTTGTATGCTTTAGATTATTTGAGGGAACAATGGAAGGATATCTATCTACAAAAGGCAAGCATATATTTCTTTGCTCAGATCAGACAAACGCCAAATGCTGCTCTTTTGAGCAGGGAATGGAATCATGGAATTACCTCAAAAGAAGAATGCAAGAGCTGGACTTGGAGCTCTCTCATCATGTTCTCAGAACGAAGGCTAACTGTTTGAGGCTATGCAGGCAAGGTCCTATAGCAGTTGTGTATCCCGATGGCATTTGGTACCATTCGTGCACGCCTGATGTATTAGAAAGGATTTTACAGGAGCACATACTGCAAGGCTTCCCCGTCGAAGAATATAGGATTCTTAACTAAATAGGAGTGGCGCTAGCGCGTTTCAATCAATTTTGTGTCTCGCACAAATTCTAAAATTCTGCTACCCTTTTTCAAAAATTAGCCAAAGGTTCCTATGCAAAAAGGTAAATACGACCATCAAAAAATTGAGCAGAAATGGCAAAAATACTGGGACGATCGAGAAACATTTCGCTCAGAGATTGACCACACAAGACCCAAATATTACATCTTAGACATGTTCCCCTATCCTTCTGGCGCTGGGTTGCATGTAGGCCACGTCACCGGGTATACTGCAACGGACATTATGTCTCGGTACAAAAGGCAAAAAGGATTCAATGTCCTGCATCCTATGGGATGGGATAGTTTTGGTCTTCCTGCAGAGCAGTATGCCATTAGAACAGGGACTCATCCTTCCATTACAACCGAGACGAATATTAACACCTATAGAAGGCAGCTCAAATCCCTTGGACTGAGCTATGATTGGAATAGGGAAGTGACTACAAGCGATCCCAAGTATTATAAATGGACGCAGTGGATCTTCACAAAGCTCTACGAGAAAGGCCTTGCCTATGAGGCGGAGATGATGGTGAATTTCTGCCCGGCACTAGGAACCGTTCTTGCTAATGAAGAGGTGGATAATGGAAAATCTAAGGAAGGGGGATATCCTATTGAGAGAAGGCCTCTTAGACAGTGGATCCTCAAAATTACCGCCTATGCAGATCGTCTAATTCAGGACTTGCCGCTTGTTGACTGGCCTGAACATCTAAAGAAACTGCAAATCAATTGGATTGGGAGAAGTGAAGGCGCTAAAATCCATTTCGTAGAGAAAAACACAAAAAAAGAGATCACCGTATTTTCTACCTGTCCTGACACGCTCTTTGGTGCTACCTATTTAGTTTTAGCTCCCGAGCATCCACTCATTGCAGAGATCACATCCCTTAAACAAAAAGAGCAAGTGGAAGAATATAAGAAAAAAGTAGCGGCTAAAAGTGATTTGGAAAGAACGGATCTCAACAAAGAGAAGACGGGAGTATTTACCGGTGCGTATGCAGAGAACCCTGTGAATGGGGAGCAGATTCCCATTTGGATTTCCGACTATGTGTTAATAGGCTACGGAACGGGAGCTATTATGGCAGTGCCCGCCCATGATGAAAGAGACTTTGTCTTTGCAAAGGCTTTTACTCTTCCTATTATTCCTGTCATTGATCCCAACATAGAATCGCACTCCATAGAAGGAGAGGATGTCCGAGCAGAGGTGCTCGCAGGGAAGAGATGTTGGACAGAGGATGGTAAGATGATCCACTCGCAGAATGCAACTCTCTCTTTAGAAGGGCTGAATGTAGGGCAAGCAAAGAAGGCGATGACAGAGTGGCTTGTGAAGAATAGGAAAGGGGAGGCTACTGTCAATTACAAACTGCGCGACTGGCTTTTTTCTAGGCAAAGATATTGGGGAGAGCCATTTCCTATCTACCATTTTGCTGATGGCTCCAAACGCGCATTAGATTTAGATGAACTCCCTCTTTGTCCTCCGGAGGTTGTCGATTACAAACCTTCTTCCTCTGGAGATAGCCCCCTCGCCAGGGTAGATGATTGGGTGCATATCGTAGACCTCAAAACAGGAAAGAAAGCGCGAAGAGAGACCAACACTATGCCACAATGGGCCGGGTCTTGTTGGTACTACTTAAGATTTTGCGATCCGCATAATCAAGATCAAGCTTGGAGCCAAGAGGCAGAACAATATTGGATGCCTGTTGATCTCTACGTAGGTGGCGTGGAACATGCGGTCTTGCATCTTCTCTATGCAAGATTTTGGCATAAGGTCCTCTACGACTGTGGCCTTGTAAGCACACTAGAGCCGTTTCAAACTCTGCGCAATCAAGGCCTTGTTGTAGCCAAATCCTATCAAAGGTCGTCCGGTGGCTACGTCTCTCCCGAAGAGGTTGAAGAAAAGCTAGGCAAGTATCTAGACATGGGCAGCGGAGAAGAGCTCTCCTGCCAGATGGAAAAAATGTCAAAGTCTAAGCTCAACGGTGTAACTCCCGATGAGATGTTAGAGGAGTATGGAGCCGATTCCTTACGTCTCTATGAAATGTTTATGGGTCCCTTTGATAAGGAAAAGATTTGGAATACCGATGCAGTAAGCGGTTGTCGCAGGTTTTTGCAACGCTTCTACGATCTTATTACCTCAGAGAAAGTGGTGGAAGGGGACACGGATGAGGGCCTTCGCCTAGGCTATCGACTTGTGCATCAGGTGGAGAAAGCAATCGAGACGATGCAGTTTAATACAGCCATTGCCAAAATGATGGAATTCATCAACGCTTTTACTGTGCTAGATAAGTATCCGAAAAGGGTTTTAAAAATGTTTGCTTTAGCGCTCTCTCCCTTTGCTCCTCATATTGCAGAAGAAGCTTGGCAGCATCTCGGAGGAGATCAGAGCCTTGCCTTCGCCCCTTTCCCTGAAGTGGATCTGTCCTATCTTGAAGATGACATGACTCTCTATGTTGTGCAAGTCAACGGTAAGCTGAGAGGGAAATGGCTTCTACCAAAGGATAAAGAGGAGGCGGACCTGCTGGCTTTTATCAAGACGCAGCCTCCTATTCTCAAGCATATTACAGGGGATATTCTGAAGGTGATCTACGTTCCTAACAAACTCATCAACCTCGTAGTGCAAAAGGATGGTTAGCGTTATCTATAATGTCCTCTTGCTTTTAGGTGTGTTGCTCTATTTGCCTAAGTGGTTCTGGCAGGCTATTTTCTCCAAGGATCATAAACCGGTTACACAGCTGCTAGGGCTCTCCTATCCTTCCCTTTCCCCTGTAAAGGGGCAAAAGGTCTTTTGGATCCATGCGGTTTCTTTAGGGGAGACGAAAGCAGCCGCTGGTTTATTTCAAAGGATTAGAAAGACATATCCCGAGGCATTTATCCTGGTCTCTTCTACGACGCTCACAGGTCATGCTGAGGCCAAGAGGAATCTGTCAGAGGCTGATGCTCATGTTTTTCTTCCCATTGATTTTTCGTGGGTGATAAAACGGTGGGTAGCCCAGTTCCATCCCGATGTGCTTATCCTGGTGGAGAGTGATTTTTGGTATCATCTTCTTTCGATCGCTACCAAAAAGGGAGCAAAGGCCTTGCTTGTAAATGGCAAGATATCGGAGAGGTCTTTGCATCGATTTAACAAGTTTTTTTCCTTTTCTCAAAAGCTGTTTTCTTGTTTTTCTATTCTTTGTGTGCAAAGTGAAAGATATAAAGAACGTTTTCTCTCTTTGGCTATAGCAGAAGAAAAAGTCCTTGTTTGTGGCAACCTAAAGCTGGACGCCTCTCCAAAGAGGCTCTCAGAAGGAGAGCTGCTTGCTTGGAAGAAAAAGTGCTACATACAAGACAATGACAAGATTGTTGTGATGGGATCCACACATTCCGGAGAAGAGGACCTTCTTCTAGAGCAGATGCAGTGCGTATGGAAGCTACTTCCTCAAATAAAGGTACTTCTTGTTCCTCGCCATCCACAGCGCTTTGCTGATGTGGAAAATATGTTAAAACAAAAGCAGATATCCTATGGAGTCCTCTCAAAAGAAGAGACGCTCCTTCCCACTAACCAAGTCATCCTCATCGATAAGATGGGTATACTGATTGAGTGTTATCAACTAGCCGACGTGAGCCTCGTCGGAGGTAGTTTTATCCCAGGCATCGGCGGGCATAACATTTTTGAACCCATCCAAGCAGGGGTCCCTGTGTTTTTTGGCCCCTTTATGCATACACAGCTCGATCTTGTGGAGCTCGTCACGTCCTCTCATGCAGCAAGGCAGTTAGAACCGGGACAGCTGGCAGAAGCTCTCCTAGAGCTCCTTCCTGATAAAAAAAAGCTGGCTCTCTGTAAACATAGCTGTGACTCTCTAGTCCAGGAGAATAAGGGCTCTTTAGAAAAGACCTGGAATCAGTTAAATAAATATTTTTTCTGAAATAACCTTTGAGCTAAATCCAAGGATTTGTTAAGTTCCTAACTTCTTTTAACCAATTCTATCGCGGGGTGGAGCAGTGGTTAGCTCGTTGGGCTCATAACCCAAAGGCCGGAGGTTCGAATCCTTCCCCCGCTATTTTTTCTTGTGGCGGTATAGCTCAGTTGGTTAGAGCAACGGAATCATAATCCGTGGGTCGTTGGTTCAAATCCGACTGCCGCTATTTCTTTAAATTTCACAGACAAAATTTCTAGTAGAAAATTTTTATTGTTGTAAGCTAGGATTACCCGCTTTAGAAAATACAATGAGATCTTCTTGAGCTCTAATCTAAAATACAGCGACTATGTGGTGTATGTTTATGAGAGTGGGGACCATAGTCTTACAACGATTGATTCTCGTTATCCAGTCTTTGCACTGTCGTTTTGCATTTTTCTCAAAGATATTTACTCAGATGTTGTGACACCGGCGTTGCGCAGGTTGAAGTTTTCGGTTTTTGGTCATGACATGGTAATTCTTCATGAGCATGAAATCCGCAAGAAGGAAGGTTTTTTTCGATTGCTGAGTAAGGAACCTAGAGAACTATTTTTAAACACTTTTACTGACCTTATGGATCGGTTGGACTTTGTCATCGTTGCAGCCGTGATAGATAAGTCAAAACTAAGAGAGGAAGACTTTTCATCAGTATCTGTATACCATCTCGCTATGAAAATAGGCCTCGAACGTGTTTTTCAATTTCTTGAATCGCGCCATCAAAATGACTTTTTAACACACGTGATTTGCGAGGCTAGAGGAAAACCTGAAGACCGAGCTTTGGAAAAGGAGTTTCAAAATGTATGTGACGGAAATAACTCTTTTGGAAGATCTCTGCCTTTTCAAATCATCATTGCTGACAAGAAGACAAATTCTGAAGGATTGCAGCTGGCTGACATGACTGCCAGACCAATTGGTCTAGCTGTTTTGCGTCCTGATCAACCCAACCGTGCTTTGAATGCGATAAGCAAAAAGTTTTATCTGGGCCCGGAAGGAGAGGTAGACGGTTATGGATTCCAACTCTATCCTGCTGAAAGCGAAAGATCTCAAGTATTCCCTTGGAGTTTGACTTCGGCGCGATAGTCCTATTACAGACAATGAACGATTTTCTTTTGCCTGAAAAGCAAGAAACCCCAAGGTTTCCCTTGGAGTCTCTATGCCGGCCGGGTAGTCCCAGCCCAGAAGCTTTAGGCCCTTTAAGCCTAACGCCGGCAGGGTAGTCCCAACCCATTTATGCCCTCATTTTGGCATGTTGATTTATTTTCAGCAAAGAATATTTATTATTTTGATCTGTGGCACACCGACCTCCCTTCTTTATCAGCAGATTTCAGCTTGGCATTTGAGAAAGCAAAAAAATTCATGCAACCTTTCGAACTCTGATCGGCTACAGTTTGGAGAGAATTTACTAAAAGCTCAGACATGCCATCTAATATTCCAGTCGCACCTTGGCAAGTTTGTGAAAATCAGGACTATACTACTTTAATGAATCTTCTAGGCTACTAAAATCGGTTACTTCAGCTTATCCCCCATCTACGGTGCAAAGACGGTGCACTGAACCTACCTGCGCACCGTTTCTAATCGGTAAAATCCAGTTGTATCCAATCATTAGCCTTTTTATAGTGGTGTCTTGCATAATAAAAAGAACAAAGACGGGACATTATTTTTCCACGATGTATAGCACTGGAAAAACAATACGTAACAAACATAAAGACCTTAAAGAAATCAAAATAAAGACCAAATTATGAATAAAGGGAAAGTTTTTTTTCATCCAATAGACGGAACGGGATCTTTGACGATTTCTTGGACTTCAGCTCCTAAAGGAGATGCAACGGAAGCTAATAAAGGTTCAGGGGTTGGTTTTTTTTCTGAAGAGGGGACTTTACTTGCTGTCATCTTTGATGAGGTCAAAGAACGCCAAGACAGACAAGTGTTGGAGTTTGGTCAGATTTTTGTGGAAGTAACGGTGAAAGCCGGAAAAGTTGACTATGTAGTCGCAAATAAGACAAACAAGGCAGTTCCAACTAAAAGGCGCTGCAGAAACAAAACTTCTGTCTCTAAATGAAGACAGGAGGAGACCATCTTTAATGTCACAGTGCAAAAACGGCGTTGAACGATTTTCTTTTGTCTGAAAAGCAAGAGACCCCAAGGTTTCCCTTGCAGCCTCTAATCCTAAATTTAGGAAGAAAAATTGTCTAGACTTAGGGGTCCACTATACCGCTACATGGGATGATCCAAGCAATAGAGTATTTTTTTTATTTGTTCCGATGCTTGGATGATGCTTGTTGTATCCCGCAGTCCGTGGTTTCCTACGATGATGTGGAGCCATTCGCCTTCTTGAGGAAAGAAAGCTTGGAAATCTACAATGCGAAGGGAGCAACGAAAAGGATCAGGCTCTAGTTGGACGACGTCAGCTAGGTGCAACAAATGTTCAAAATACCTGCGTGTATAGCGAGGGTAGTTGAGTAGTGTGCGGTGGATATTGAATTTTTCCAAGAAATTGGATGGACATCTTTCGAGATGAAAATGGCGTATATTGTCCTGCATGAGCTGTGCCTCTGCAATAAAAGTGCGGACATCCAGGCACAGGCGGCGCTCAGCTTCGCAACTGAACGACAGAGACTCGGCTTCTCTTTTACAGGAGGAGAGGAAGAGATGGTATTCTGCAACCAGTTTGATATACAAGGCTATGCCTTCCCCATATCTTAGATTTTTACCGACATATTTTCTGAGTAGGTCCTTATGTTTTTGTTCCATGAGTAAAAAGGGAAGTAAGAGACGTTCCGCACAGGTCAGTACTTCTACACCATCTTCTTCCTTATATAGGAGAGGTATTCCGGAGGATACGATCTCATATATACCCGAAGGGCCGTGGTGTCTGAGAGAAGACAGGTTGGCGCAGAGGAGCATCTGATCCGGAAGAGGCATGCTATGCAAAGCATGGTTGACTTGTGTAATATAGGCAGGTAGTTGCTTTTCTTGTACGGCAGGTCGGATGTCGATAAGTACGAGTAGATTAAGTAGCTGGCCCAGTCTGGAGGAGGTAGCGTTTTGTACAGAGCTGCGATATTTCAGTCTTTCTATTTTCACCATTAGGGCGTCGATTTCTTGAGAGGGGGATAGTTCTCTTTCTCTGATGATGATATCCAGGTGTTCTACAAGACGGCCAGCAGATTTATATACGCAGGACCAGAATTTTTCGTCGGGAGATGTAATGGTCCACACAGAGGCTAGTATGTCCGAGTACTGGAATTCTACGCTATCTAGGAGCTGTTGTACGTTGCTCGGAATGGGGGGAGGGGTATCATCTAGCGAGTTGTCCTGCATGGATAGACCGGGAGACTTGGCCGGTGTTAAGGGGGGGCTGGTTGGAGAATGTACGTCGGGGGGCCCCGTGCGGGACATGCTGTCTGCAAAGATAGCGTCGCGTCGCTCCCCTCTATGGGCGGAGGGCCTGTGACTCATGGGAGACTTTTCAGATGGAAGACGGGGAGAGTCTCGGCCGTTTCTAGGTTCTCTGACGGGGGTAAAACCAACTTGGTGCTCAGATTGACGTATATGTAAGAATCCATGGGAATCCTCTCTAGTGTCACGGAATTCTATGCGGGTCCAATCTTTTACGGGAACCTTGTCGGTTTCTGGTTTTGCTGTGGGAAAAGACGGAGATCTGGATGCTGTGAATGTTTGTAACGTTGGAGAAAGAGGGGGGACATTCGGTATAGTTGTAGGAGTTGTCTTTGTCGTGTATCCAGAGAAGCGAGCAAACAGACCGGTAAGATAAGAGATCGGGCTTTTGGCAGACGACATTTCTTCTTTATGGGGTGAGAGAGGAGAAATCATTTTACCGGGACTTGTAGACGAGCTCGCAGGGGGCTCTGAAAGTGTTCCCGAGGAAGGGATATCATCATCATCGTCGTCGTCATCGGAACAGGAAAGAACAGCAGAAGGACGTGCCGGCGCAGAAGGGGGGATTGGAGGGGACAAAGAAGAGCTGCTCAATGTAGGGGGGAGGGGAGGGGGAGTCCGTAGGACATTGTCATATAGAGAGGTAATGCGAGTGGAGCCTCCCGTCGTCGTCTTAGGATCAAAAACAGGACGGATGGTTGTGAGTGGCAAGGTTCCGTGGGAATCGACTTTGCTCGGTGTAGACATAAGCAGCTCCTATGGTTTGTTTTTCGTAGAGAATTGTCAAAAAATCTTACGGACAAGGGCAATATGGAGCAATTTCTTTTTCAAGGATCCTCTCGACCTGGTAAGGAATTGCAAGCTTGTGTTTTGCATATATTTGATAGTTAGTTGCTTATGTTTTGCATACAAAAAATTTGACAAGAATTTTGTAATGGTGTAACATTACAGTATAACATCAAGGGGATGTTTTATGGACAAGCAGACTGAAGAGGGTGGCTGGCGGGGCTTTATACGTAAGTGTCTCAAAGTAAAAACAGAAGAGGAATTTAACACTTTTTTTCATGTTTTTCTGACGGCTGGTGAAAGGGAAGAGCTTGCAGGGCGCTATTGGATTATCAAGGAGCTTCTAAAAGAGGAGAAGACGCAAAGGGAGATCGCAGCGCACTACGGGATCAGCATAGCAAAAATAAGTCGTGGATCAAACGCTTTAAAAACAATAGAGCCCAACCTGAAGAAGTTTCTGGAAGAGTAATTCCGGCTCTCAGGCGAAGGCTTGAGGAGCAAAAAGGGATGAAGCAAGAAATAGTTACCAAGGAAATACAAAATGATGGACTGACACCGATGCTCGTCTATAAAGCTTTAGGCGGGAAGGGGTGTTGCATGCTCGAGTCTGCCTATGAAAGGGGGGAGGGGAGGACCTCTGTCATTGGGATCGATCCCATCGCTACTTTTACGGCCGAGGGAACGAGCATTACCGAAGAAATACGGGGATCAAAAAAGGCCTACACAAGAGATCCTTACGACGCATTAAAGGAATTTACTCTAGGGCAGAGAGCTTTTGGATTTGTAAGTTATGACGCTGTAAGGATCAAAGAGCAACTACCCGATCGTCATGCATTTGACGGTGTTCCAGACTTTTTCTTTCATATCTATAAAACGATTATTACTTTTGATCATAATAAGCAGAAGGTAGTTTGCAGTCATTTGGGTACTTTAGAAGAGTTGGAGATGATTTTAGGGCGCTGTTTTCAGCCGCTCCGCATGGAACCTTTTCCTATACCACAGCAAGTAGAAGTAGACGCAGAGCTCACAAATGCAGAGTTTGCAGGGCTTGTAGAAAAAGCGCAAGAGTACATAAGAGCCGGTGACATCTTTCAAGTAGTGCTTTCAAGGAAGTTGCGAGCAAAGACCGGGGCCCCTGCCTTTGAGATCTATCGAGCACTCAGGCAGACATCCCCTTCTTCCTTCCATTTCTTTTTTGAGGAAGAGGACTTTGCCGTTGCCGGCGCCTCTCCTGAGCTTCTCATCTCTGTACAGGAGGGGGAAATCACGTCGATGCCCATTGCGGGGACCTGTCCTAAAGGAGTCGACCCACAGACGCTGCTTTCAGATCCAAAGGAATGTGCAGAACATGTGATGCTCGTTGACCTTGCAAGGAATGATGTAGGGGCGATTGCTC
>JAHFTP010000028.1 GCA_023265495.1 Chlamydiota bacterium | reverse complement strand
AGAAGAAATTCTTGCCATCAAGCAAGATCCTAGCCTAACAGAAATTCTCTTAAGCGGGGGGGACCCCCTCTCTCTAAGTGACACCACTCTTTTTCCCTTGTTGGAACAACTCGATGCTATCCCCCATATTAGAAGAATCCGATTCCATACGCGCTTTCCTATAGGAATTCCGGAGAGAATCGACTCTTATTTGCTAGACAAGCTACGATCTCTTTCCAAACAAGTACTCTTTGTCATCCATGTGAACCATCCTCACGAACTAGACGAAGATATTTTTTCGTCTTTGGAGCAGCTACAAACATCCCATATTCCTGTGCTAACACAAACGGTCTTATTAAAAGGAGTCAATGACTCAAAAGACGTGCTAAAGAGCTTGTTTGAGAATTTAGTTGACCGAGGAATCATGCCCTATTACCTGCACCAGTTAGATAAAGTATCGGGTGCTGCACATTTTGAAGTGCTAGAGTGGCAGGGGCAGCAACTTTTAGAAGAATTATCGAGAGAACTTCCGGGTTATGCAATACCAAGATATGTAAAGGAAGTAGCAGGGGCGCCCTACAAAGTGCCTATTGCGTTCCTACATCCTCTGCAATGTATGCAACCCTAAGATGTGCAGCCCTTTTTCTAGAGTAAGACCGGTTACATCGCACAGCAGCAATCTACTTTCTTCTTCCTCAGCGCCCTCTACTCGACAATCCCGGTAAAAGGCATGGAATTTCTCTGCTAACTCATAGAGGTAATCTGTCAGTCTATTGGGAAGAAGATCTCTTGCCATCGCAAGCAAAGTTTCCCCAAATTGGAGTATATGCAAAGCCAAAGCAATCTCGGAGGGATGACAGAGGTGCATTGTCCCTTTTTTTCTAAGCAGTGTACTATCTTTATTCCCTTTTCGTTTAATCCCTTCAATGCGCACATAGGCGTAGAGAAGGAAGGCTGCAGTATTTCCTTCAAATCGCAACATTCTGTCGTAGCTAAACATATAGTCTTTCACGCGATGACAGGAAAGATCTGCATATTTGACAGCGCCAATACCGAGAACCCTTGCAATATGCTGCTTTTCTTCTTGCTCCGCATCGGGCAGTCTCTGCTCTACGATCTCTTTGGCTTTTTTTACTGCTTCAAAAAGAAGGTCTATGAGTTTTTCTGTCTCTCCGGATCTCGTCTTAAATTTTTTGCCATCAGAGCCCAAGACCACCCCAAATGTCACATGATCTACTTGTACTTGAGAGGGATCTAGATAGCCTGCCTTTTCTGCTGTCTTTAATACCTGCTGAAAATGAAGGGCTTGACCGGCATCAGTCACATAAATAATGCGCTGTACCTTCTCTGCTTCAATACGCTGGCGGAGCGCTGCCATATCTGTTGTTTCATAGTTATAGCCTCCGTCCGATTTCTGTATGATCATGGGAAGAGGCGTTCCATCTCTATTTGTAAACCCCTCTAAGAAAACGCACTTTGCCCCATTATCTACGGTAATAAGCCCTTTTTTCTCTAGATCCGCTACAACACCGGGAAGCATCGGATTATAGAAAGACTCTCCTCTTTCCATGAGCTTGACATCGAGCAAGTCGTAAATTTCATTAAATGCTTTTCGGGAAATTTCACAAATGATCCCCCAAGCACAAAGAGATAGTTTATCCCCTCCTTGGAGATCAACCACTTGCAGCTGAGATCTTTTTTTAAATTCAGAGTCCTCATCGAAGCGTTTTTTCGACTCTCTATACCACTGCATCAAGGTAGGAAGATCTGCTTTTTCTTTCCCTTCCAATACAAGAGGATGCAAATCTTTTAGATAGGTAATTAACATGCCAAACTGTGTGCCCCAATCTCCAATATGATTGAGTCGGAGAACATCCCATCCTAAGAACTCAAACAACCTAGCAAGACAATCTCCTATGATAGTAGATCGTAGATGTCCTACATGCAGCTCTTTTGCAATATTTGGTGAGGAAAACTCCACAATGATTTTTTCCCTTTTTATAGGAAGGGGTATCCCCAAGCGATCGTCATGGAGTACATCATTAATGAGGAGAGAAAGAAACTGCGCATCGAACGTAATATTAATAAAGCCGGGGCCGGCAATTTCTACCGAGGAAAAGATCTTGCTTCCTTCAGCGGAACTACTATCTAGACAGGATAAAAGAGCTTCAGCCACCTGCCTTGGCGGCAGGGAAAGAGCTTTAGCAATTTTAAGCGAGTTATTACATTGATAGTGACCAAACTGGGGATTACCACTTTTGGAAATCTCCGGTTCTAATAGTGCCGGGAGGAGCTGCTTGTCTGAAAAAGCCTTTTTTAAGGCAAAGGAAAACCTGTCTTTTATTAAATCGATAAGCATTTGCATGTGTGACAAATCCTAACGCTAACTACTTAGCATGGTGAAAATGGGGTTGCTCTCTTCTTTTTCCAATCTTGTACTTTAATCGATAATCACCAAGAGCTGTAGCAGCCCTATGAGTGGAATACCCATTTTGCTCTGCTATATCAAATATAGTGAGAAGTTGATCGTAGAGGCGATCCACCTTGTTTCTCGAGGCAACAGGATGATACCCGTCAAAGACGAGCTCCTCTGCGACATTGATCAACCCCCCCGCATTAATGACAAAGTCTGGAGCATAGAGAATGCCGCGTTTAGAAAGATCTTCCCCATCTTTTTCTGTAAGAAGCTGATTATTTGCCGCACCAGCCACAATCTTACATCGGAGAGCCGGTATTGTCTTTGCATTCAGAATCCCCCCTAATGCACAGGGAGCAAAAACATCACATTCCACTTTCATAATGTCAT
Source organism: Chlamydiota bacterium (assembly GCA_023265495.1). Taxonomy (GTDB): domain Bacteria; phylum Chlamydiota; class Chlamydiia; order Chlamydiales; family Rhabdochlamydiaceae; genus JAHFTP01. Next base: position 10,570 of record JAHFTP010000028.1, on the reverse strand, counting down.
CGGGAGAGCAGTACTGCGCTCCATATTGTTTCGCTAGCTTCTTAGCTTTATCCATTACGATATCACTGAGTATGAGCCTAGCTCCATTCCAGAACAGGATATCCGCTAGTATACCGCCTACGTTTCCTAAGCCTTGAATGGCTATCGTTTTGTCTTTAACGCTTTCGCTTCCAAACACTTTTTTTAATGAAGCTTGAATCCCTCGGTATACACCCCATGCGGTGAAGTAGGCAGGGTTTCCACTACTTTTTTCGTGCTCAAGCCCTGTTACATATTTTGTGGCTTTTGCAATAGTTGCCACATCTGCTGTGGTACATCCCACATCTTCTGCGCAAATATAGAGCCCTGCAAGGCTTGCTACAGCTTTACCGAAAGCTAAAAGTTTGGCTTCTGTCTTGTTTTTTGCAGCGTCTGCAATAATCACGCTTTTTGCCCCACCAAAGCCACATTCCGCTAATGCAGACTTATAGGTCATCCCCTTAGCTAGGCGTAAGACATCATTAAGCGCCAGCTCAAAAGTAGCATAAGGATAAATCCTCGTGCCTCCCAAAGTAGGACCTAATGTGGAATCATGGATACAAATAATGGCATCTAGCCCTGATTTTGCTTCTTTTATCCTAAGAACTTTTTCATACCCTTCTACAAAGATTTCTTCTATTTCTAAGGCTTTTTCCATTAGTAGAGTCATCTTGTCTTCCTCCATTTAGGCTTACTTCTGAATCTCTCAAACCAAAATAAAAGCAGAATAATACCAATTGAGGAAGCTTAAATCAACCTTTCTTTTATTTAACAAAAAGCCACCCCTCCATTTTATTGAAAAGAAGGATAAGAAATGGAAATCCTTGAAGAATATTAACCCCTTAAGATACACTTGCCAATCCTGTATATAAATAATTACTTTTTCCTGAGAAAACCCAAGGTATAGAGGTGGTAATGGCTCCGATTGTTATTTCCGAAACGCTTAAGGATGAGTTAAATAGCTTCCTGCAAAAAAATAAAAAGGCAGATCTAATCACCGTCTATCTTTTCTTTTTAGAAAAAAAATTTAACATCCGCCCTGTTCTCTATATCAGAGAAAAAATGATTTACCAGAGCCAAGAAGATCTACTCAAACGTCTTGAAGCTCAAGGAAAAATTTGGAGAGAGACAGAAATCAAAATCCAAATGGGGCCGCAAGGAGTTAACGCACAAACGCAAAAAATCTATATCTGCCCCTTTACAGGCAAAGTTTTTGGAGACAACACACATCCTAACCCTCAAGATGCCATCTACGATTGGGTATCCAAGTGTCCAGAAAATAAGGAACGCTCCGGCGGCCTCAAAGTAAAACGCTTTTTCGTATCTGAAGACCCAGAAATCATTAAAAATTACATAGTGAAACGAAAAGAGCCCATCACAAAAATCGTGTTTTCCTCTGTGGCAACAGGTAAGCTTTTCAATAGCAAAAACTCTGTAATAGAAGACTTCCTAAAGAATCAGTTGAAAGAGATTCCTTTGGAGGAAGTACCGAATCAAAATAGATTTCAAATTGAAGAAAACTTCTTATCCTTTATTCAAACGCAACTCGATGAAAGCAAAATCTCCTCTTTTGTAGAATCCCTATCTCAATTTGAGGAATTTGGCTCTTTTATCGACGAGTGGCTTGAAGAGGAAAAAGAAGAATAACCAGTACTTTGATGTCTCAACTTTCCCCTCTTTTATCCGCATCTTCATCAAGTCCGGAAGAAACGATTTGTATGGGGAGAAGAGCGGCCACTTTATTTCAACAGGGTAAAGGCCTCATTCTACTCCACGGAGAACTAGGCGCCGGAAAAACGACTTTTATTAAGGGACTTATCTCTGAGCTCTGCCAGGTGGAGGAAGAGAGCATCATCAGCCCTACTTTTACCTACATGAACCTATATGAAGGCAAACAAAGGGTGATCCATTTCGACCTATATCGACTCTCAGGGCTTGCAGCATTTCTTGCACAAGGATTTACTGATTTTTTATTAGAAGAAGCAATAGTAATCATTGAATGGCCAGATCGCATTACCTCCCTTCTTCCACCGGACTATTACGAGATCCATATGGATTATACGGGCGCAAGCAAAAGAACTATTTCCATCTCGCGAAGGATCTCATGAAAACGATAGATTTTACCAAAGTAGAGTTTGTTACTTCCGCTATGAATGCTAAGCAGTGGCCTTCTTATCATAAGAAAGTGGAGATTGCTTTTGCAGGAAAATCTAATGTGGGCAAGTCTTCCCTACTTAACCACCTGACTAGTAAAAAAATTGCGTACACCTCCTCAAAGCCTGGCAAGACGCAGACGATCAATTTTTTTCTCATAGATGATCGGTTATCGGTCGTGGATCTTCCAGGGTATGGTTATTCCAAAGTGAGCAAAGAGACGAAAGATAAATGGTCTGATTCCATGGAAGAGTTTTTCTTACATAGAGAGAACCTTTCCTTGATTCTTCTACTGATTGATATTCGAAGAGACCCAACGGAAGAAGACAGGCAATTCGTAGAATTTTGCGCCCATTTTCGAAAACCTATCGCCTTCCTCTTCACAAAAAGCGATACGCTCAAAGACTCGGAAGTATCTCAAAGAATGCAACATTTGTCTAAGGTGCTATCTCCCTTGACATCCCCCGTTTTTTATTTACCGTACTCAATAAAGGGACCACACTATAGAATAGCCTGCATAAAACATATTTATCAATATTTACATACGAGTTAGACATGGGGTTATTGAAGCAAGATGTATTTGTATGCCTAGATTGTGAGACGACAGGCCTGGACCCGGAAACCAGTCAGATCATTGAGGTAGCAGCTGCCATATTTTCCTTTGATCAAATCCATGACACGTTCGAATCACTCATAGACCCGGGATGTCCTATTTCTCCCGAATCCATGGCCATCCATCATATCACAGATGACATGGTGCAAGGCAAACCCAAGATACAAGACGTCCTCCCCAGCCTCATTAAATTCATTAATAAGCACATCATCATAGGTCACGGCATCCCCTTAGACATCGCCTTCTTGGTAGCTGCAGCTAAAAAAAATAACATACAAACTGTCCTTTCCTCCCACCCTTTTTTTGATACATTAAGACTTGCTCGTCTCTATGGAGAAAGCCCTATTAACTCTCTAGAGATGCTAAGACAGCATTTTAATATAGCAGCAGAAGGAGCTCATAGGGCCATGAATGACGTCAGAGTGAATATTGAAGTATTTAAATTCTTAACGAATAATTTTAAGACTACAGAACAGCTCATTGAAAGGCTGAAACGACCTATCCTCTTAAAAAAGATGCCCCTTGGCAAGCACAAAGGGAGACCCTTTTCAGAAATCCCCATAGAATACTTACTATGGGCTACCAACAAGGATTTTGATCAGGACTTGACCTTCTCTATACGATCTGAATTAAAAAAAAGAAAAGCCGGAAACCAGTTTGGACAAGCAGCTAATCCTTTTTCTTCTCTCTAAGCCAATCTACGCTGTTTTTTACTTCTTATTTTAGACAACTTATTGATTTATAGAAACCATGACGCAATTACCAAATTTGTACATTTTGGTAGCAAATTGGTAGTTAGCTTACTCAGAGCTCCGATCCAAAAACTCACAAACGCTCTCAACAAATTATGCAGTTGCTCAAGATCTTGCTTTTCGCTACGATCAGGACTTTCCTGTCAGGGAGAAAACTTATGGCCAAGCAACTCTTCTATTTTATTCTATTTCTATGTTCTTTCTTTGTTTCCCCTCACTTACCTTCAGAAGAAATAGCTGATGGCATCTCTTACAAGAGGATCGCAAAAGAAGGACCGCTTATCATCCACATTCTCGAAGTAGATCCTCATAAAGTATATATCGACTTGGTTTTAGCGAAAGGCTACCCTATGCAATTGCAAACCGTATCAGAAATAGCCAAACAACATGGGGCTATTGCAGCGATCAATAGCGGCTTTTTTCGGGAAGAAGGAGAATATGCCGGCACCGCCTCCGGAGCCCTTAAAGTACAAGGGAGGTGGATCTCCACCTCGGAAAAAATACGCTCAGCTATTGGCTGGACAGCCAAAAAGAATGAGCTGCTATTAGATAGAATTTCTACGAAGACATGGATACGATCTCCTCTGTTTACCTTCCCTGTTTCCAGCCTCAACCAACCTTTTTCTGAAGATAAAGCCATCGTTTACAAGCAACCTTATTTCCCATCCACCTTAGCAAAAGGCTCCCTACAAGAAATCATTACCGACTCTCGCAATAAAGTAAGAAACTTTCTCAAAACCGTTAACAATACCATCCCTGTTGAGGGGATGGTAGTGGCCATAGGAGAAAATTATCCCAATAAGCTCCCTCCTTTATCCCTTAAAGACAAATTATCCCTATCCGTAGACGTGGTTCCCTATTTACAGCCGAGCGCAGCCCCGGCCTGGCAAGACGTCGACTATCTCGTAGGAGGAGCGGCTATGTTGATTTCCCGAGGACAGTGCATAACAGATCAATCTGCAGAAAATGTGCGATCCTCCTTCCTGCTTCATCGCCATCCGAGAACTGCCATTGGAATATTAGAAAACGCTCATTGGGTATTTGTCGTAGTAGAGGGTAGGCAGCCCACAACCAGCGTCGGAATGACGATGGAAGAATTATCTACCTTTATGTTGGAGCTGCAATGTAAAGATGCTATAAATCTAGATGGCGGAGGCTCTTCGACCATGTTCATTCAATCACAGGTAGTCAATGCTACTTCAGGAGATGATCCGCATGACGGTGTCCTGCGAAATATATCGACAACCCCTTCTATGGAAAGACCTGTGAGCGACTCGATTATCATACGCACGAGGAAATAACAGAGTGTTTTTATGAACAAAATGACCTTAGCCGACGTAAACTTCCAAGGGAAAAAAGCTCTTGTTCGCGTGGATTTTAATGTTCCTCAAAATAAAGATGGATCTCCATCTGACACAACTCGTATTAAAGAAGCAATTCCTACCATTTCCTACATCATAGACCATGGAGGCTCCGTCGTTTTGATGAGCCATTTAGGAAGACCTGCAGGGAAAAAGAATCCCGCATTCTCTCTATCCCCTTGCGCAAAAGCGCTTTCCTCGCTCTTAAATAAAGAGGTTCTTTTTGTAGAAGATTGCAAAGGGCCTCAAGTAGAAGCAGCAGTCCAAAACCTGAAAGCGGGAGAAATCCTCCTATTAGAAAATTTACGTTTCTATGAAGCAGAAGAAAATCCGAAGATAGATCCCTCCTTCGCAAAGAGCCTTGCCGCGCTCGGAGACGTCTACGTCAATGACGCATTCGGCACTGCCCACAGAAAACATTCCTCCACTGCTGTTATTGCGCAGTATTTTCCAGATCGCGCAGTAGAGGGCCTTCTCATGCAAAAAGAGATCTCCTTCTTAAGCTCACTGCTAGAAAACCCTAAAAGACCTTTTTTTGCTATCCTAGGTGGAGCTAAGGTGTCTTCAAAAATTGGGGTATTAAAATCCTTAGTCTCTAAGGTTGACGCTTTCTTTATAGGGGGAGCTATGACGTACACCTTTATGAAAGCAAAAGGACTATCCATCGGAGATTCTCTCTGTGAAATCGATTACCTCACTACTGCCCGTGAATTTATCGACCTATGCCAAGCAAATCATATCCCCTTACATCTGGCAACTGACATAGTTATAGCCAGCCGCTTTCACAGTGATGCGGAAACAACCATCCAAAGTGCGGACGAAGCAATTCCCGGGCACTGGCAAGGGGTGGACATCGGTCCAAAAACAATAGCCCTATGGAGTGCAGCCCTGCAAAATGCCGGCACAATCTTCTGGAACGGCCCGTTAGGTGTTTTTGAATTTGATAAGTTTGCTAAAGGGACCCGCGCCATAGCAAAAATGATTGCAACACTTCCCTGCAATACAATTGTGGGAGGAGGAGATTCTGTTGCTGCTATTCATCAATTAGGCCTCTCTCAAGAATTTTCTCATATATCCACCGGAGGAGGTGCATCTCTAGAATATCTAGAATTTGGACACCTTCCGGGCATAGACGCCTTATCTACAAAAAAAAATCTTTAGGCAAATCCCACATCTAGCCTTCCCTGTTATAATCCAATGAACTAGAAAAGTAATTTTTTATTTTACCTAACAAGAAAGGCGAGGTTGTTGTTGTCAAATAACCGCCCATGCATATAATAAGTGCAATTCTCTATTACTAAGAGAGCAAAATGTCGAAGGCTGGTCGCTTTGTTTGTACTATGCAATATTTTAGCATGAGAGGATCGACTGATGTCAGCTCAAGCTAAAGAATCATTTGGGAAGCTCCGCGCCTTTCTGTGGCCTATCCACAGCTATGAACTAAAAAAGTTCATACCCATGTTACTCATCTTCTTTTTTGTAGGCTTTAACTACAGCGTGCTTCGAGCAACCAAGGATGCACTCGTTGTTACAGCGCCTGCATCGGGGGCAGAAGCCTTGCCCTTTATAAAGGTATGGGTGATCATCCCCATGGCTCTACTCTTTACATTTATTTTTACACGCGTATCCAACAAGCTCAGTAGAGAAAGAGTTTTTTACTCTATGATGATGATTTTTCTCTCTTTCTTCCTTTTGTTTACTTTTGTTTTATATCCTTTAAGAGACTCCCTTCATCCTCACACCTTGGCAGACAAGGCTCAAAGCTATCTCCCCATTGGATTTCAAGGGTTTATAGCTATTTTTAGAAATTGGACATTCACCGCTTTCTATGTGATGTCTGAGATGTGGAGCACCATTATCATGACGGTCCTGGCCTGGGGCTTCGCCAATGACGTCACCTCCGTGAAAGATGCGCGAAGATTTTATGGACTCCTAGGCATTGGCATCAACGTATCGGGCATAGCAGCGGGACAAGTAGCCACGAGCCTATCTCAACATGTTTTTAACCCCAATATCCCTTTTGGCACTGATGCATGGGGACAATCGATTTTCTTCCTAAACATTATTGTGATTCTAGCAGGGATCCTATGTATGGGATGTTTTAAGTACATGCATGCCACAGGCCATGGCTATAACTCTGAAACCTATAGGACTCATCACGACCAAAGCGAAATTAAAATGGGTCTCAGAAAGAACTTCTCCTACCTAGCCAAATCCAAGTATCTCATTTGCATAGCAGTGATTGTTGTCATGTACAATATCGCCATTAACCTCGTTGAAGTGGTGTGGAAGGATCAGGTCAAACAACTCTACCCCAATCCTAGTGAATTTAACGCTTACATGGGACAGATACTGACAAGCATCGGCATAGTGGCCACTGTAGTGAGCATCTTTGTCTCAGGCAGCGTCATAAGGAAGTTTAGCTGGACGACAAGCGCTATGATCTCTCCTCTTATCCTTCTTGTTACGGGAATAGCCTTCTTTTCTTTCTTACTCTTTAAAGAAACAGGACTCAGTCAAATAGCCGCCTTTTTTGGTACGACCTCCTTGGGGATGAGTGTGTTTTTTGGAGGTATGCAGAACTGCCTGGCGAGAGCCTCCAAGTACACATTATTTGACACAACGAAAGAGCTGGCCTTTATCCCCTTAAGCAAAGAGTGCAAACTCAAAGGCAAAGCTGCCATAGATGGAATAGGATCAAGACTGGGAAAATCAGGGGGATCGGTTATCCACCAAGGACTTTTACTTTTCTCAGGAACAGTAGCTCTTAGCACGCCTTACGTCGGGGTCATCCTCATGGGAGTGATAGTGGCTTGGATTTTTGCTGTACGATCTCTTGGCACCAAGTTCAACCAATTAGTAGAAGACCGCGAAACCATTTCTGTTCCTGACACAGAGCAAGCAGTAACAGGATCTCCTGTCCCTGCGACAAGCTCTGCAAACTAACCCATTTTACACCCTAACAAGAAAATCAGCTGATGGATGCACTAGTAGAGTATTTACAAAAACATGCACATAACGCTCACTGGTATATTTTTGGGGGCATTCTGCTCGCCGGCTTTAATGTTCCTATCAGCATTGATCTCGTAGTGATACTAGCAGCCCTATTAGCAAGCTCGTTTGTTCCCGACCACCTACCCCATCTCTATTGCAGCATTCTTTTCGGCTGCTATCTATCAGCCTGCATAGCCTATTGGGTAGGGAGAACCCTCAGTACGCGGCTTATGCGCTTCAAACTGTTTAACAAGATGCTAAGCGAGGAACGAATGGAAAAGGTCACCTCTTTCTTCTCCCGTTATGGTATATGGACATTTATTATTGGCAGATTCATCCCGTTTGGCGTACGAAATGGCCTTTTCATGACTTGTGGAATAAGCAAGATGCCTTTTCATAAATTTCTACTCAGAGATGGTGTTGCCTGCTTCATTTGGGTCACCATAGCCTTTGCCACCTTCTTTCTGATTGGCCAAAATTACCAGACGCTGTGGGCATCTGTTAAAACTTTTAATTTACTCATTTTCACAGCTTTCAGTGTGACGGTAATTACTTCTATCTGGTATAAGCTAAAGAAAAAGAAAAAAACTTCTGAAAGTTGATAGCAATGCTAAGTGTATCCAATAGCTTATCCTTTTTACGAGCACCTCTGGCACTACTTTTTTTATTAGAAAATTCCACAGCAAGAATTACCGCCATTATACTGGCTATGCTCACCGACAGTATAGATGGCTACATAGCAAGAAAATCGCAGTCTACTTCCCAGTTCGGGGCCATACTGGACCCTGTCATGGACAAATTTTTTGTCTTCTTTGCGCTGTCTATCTTCTTGTATGAGGGACGGTTGCAACCCTGGCAGGCATGTGCCATGATCTCCAGAGATTTTTTTCTCTGCCTTTTTGCCATTTATCTGGGGTTGACCGGCAGCTGGAGTCATTACGAATGCAAAGCGATCCGCTGGGGCAAGGTGACGACTGCCCTGCAATTTGTTGTGCTCATTGCCTTAAGCTTAAATATCCATTTTCCCAGCTATGTGTATCTGGTATTCATGATTCTTGGGATACTGGCCTTCTTAGAACTTTTGAAAACTAAAAACGCATAGAAATTATTGCTTTGCCATCTGCACTGCGAGCATGGGTGTTGCAGTTTCTGCTCCTTGTTTATAAATAATTTCGTAGGCAGCAGAGAGCACGACATGTCTAGCTCTATTGTATTCATCTAATTTTGTAACCGTCGTATACGCTTCCATCTTAACACCGATGAAGTAGTCGCTAAGTGACTCAATATTTACCATTACATACTGCGTATGATCAATAAGCGGATGCTTGAGTAGCATCTCTCTAATGCCGGCAGCAATGGCATCCACTTTGTCAAAGTCCCCATAGGTGAACTGCAAAGTTTCCACGATACGGCGATGACTCATCCTTGACGTGTTGATCACAAGGGCGCTGGAGAAAAGAGAATTAGGCAGATAGACAGGACGCTTATCTTTATCTCGCACACAAGTGAGATACCAGCCCACCTCTTCTACTTTCCCCTCTATTCCCTTTTCTGCATAGATGATGTCATCCCCCAAAACAAAAGGTCTCGTTATGGAGAGCATCAGCCCCCCAAAGAAGTTGCTAATTACATCCTTTGCAGCAAAACCTATAGCTGCGGCTCCAATGCCTCCAAAGGCGAGCAAAGGCATAATATCCAAGGAAAAAATCTGTAAAATCAAAAGAAGAGAAAGCACACAAATAAAAATGGTAGCCACCTTGCTGAGCATGGGAAGCAAAGTAGCATGGGCCTGGCTTACCTTCTTATGCGCATCATGCAATACTTCCTTCTTCCATCTGAGCCCCATCCATGCAAGACACAAAACAACGACGGCATCCCTAAGCGGTTTAATCACGGAGAGAAAAGCAGCAAATTGAAAGCGCTGTCCTAAGATAGAGAGAACAAATACGAAGGCTACATCTACCAAGATAATTTGCAGAGGCAATAGAAAAATGTGCTCTATGCGATGTTTCCATTCTCCTACATGAGAGGGGGCCTGCATGCGCGCCGCTTTTAGTAGAAGTTTGAGCCCTATATTTAGAAGGACCACCCCTACAACCCCTATAAAAATCTCTAATACCCATAAAGAAGACGGGTTGATATTTTGCATATTCCAGCTGTTTGGATCCATATTCATGACACAAGCTCCTGATTTACCTCTAAAATATCTACTTTTTCTCAGTGAGTCAATAGTCTGCTTTTAAAAAACACGAAATATCTCTATTTTAAAGAAAAGAGAATAAGGTAACGCATGTATTCCCCACGCCTCTATCTGTTTTTGTCCTTAATTCCCCTAACGGTCCTTGCAGGATCTCTACCTGAGGAGAATCCGGAAGAGTGGGAAGAGTGGAGCGAAAGCAATCCCATCGTATATGCAGACGAAGAACAGGAGCTGGAAGAAGACTCTCCCTCCGACCCTGTGCAAATGCCCTCCGACGACTCCTCTTTTATCCAAGGACAAATCTCTGCCCGCAGTCGCCAAGCGGGGGGCATCGGGTACAACACGGGCTATAGCACCCTGCAAGGGTTCTTTGGGCTCAAAGTCGCGCAAGGACAGTCGTTTCTTTTCGATCTCAGAGGGCACATGTTCAATAATGGGGCTGTTGCAGCAAACGGAGGCATAGCCTATCGCATCAGAC
>JAHFTP010000174.1 GCA_023265495.1 Chlamydiota bacterium | reverse complement strand
GCCTTTTGGCATATGGGGTCTCCTCTTGTGTGTTTTTTGGTCAAAATCACAATAGAGATTTCTTCATCACCTGCCTATTCTTTTTTTTAATTACTTGTGCACTTCAAACTTGAATCGGCGTCTGCTCATGGCCATTATACAGGAACTGCATTTATTTTCATGGAAAGATTTTTAGGATGACCTCCAAAACCTTGGGGACCTGGAGAGGCTGAAGCTTGTCATAGAGACAATGCCGGACAGCAAGCCTATGGAAATCCTAAAGACCTTACGAGGTAAGGGAAGGCACGTATAGCCATTGCGGATAATAACCCGACAAGATCGAATGACCTCAATTGGGTTGGCTATGAGTCGACTGCCTATGGTCGCACTCCTAAATTGTCCGGTAAAATTGATAAGCAATTTATTGCTAGATTTTTACCTGCATCCCCTATTATAGTTGACACCGGCACTTTTAATGGCGATAATGCCATTGAAATGACTACACTCTGGCCATCAGCAAAGATCCACGCTTTTGAGCCATTGCCTGGACTACAGAATTTTCTTAAAGAGCGATTTATCCACTACTCAAACATCCACTTACATTCTTTAGCTTTAAGTAATAAAAATGGAATGCAGAAATTGTACATCATCTCAGGAAAAAGCATAGCATCCAGCTCATTGCTTCCCCCTACTCCTGCAATGAAAGGGATCCATAACAAACTAGATTTCATCGAATCGGTAGATGTCCCTACCATGACATTAGACAGCTGGGCAGATTCTCCCGAGATTTCTCATATCGATCTTCTTTGGCTGGATATGCAAGGAATGGAACCTCAATGTTAAAAGCTTCTCCTAAAATACTTAAAACAGTCAAAGTAATTTATACGGAAGTCAATACACTACCCCTTTATGAGGGAGCTATCCTTTATGCAGAATTTAAAAATTGGATTGACGGAGGAGATGTCCTCTTCGTGAGAAAATAAGAAAACAACAAGTTACAAAGCACGTGCATCAAATTATACAAAAAAAAGCAGTCAAACTTCTCATGGTAGCCTTACTACTCATCGGGGTAGAGCGATTCTGCTTTAGACAGACGGCAGGCTTTAGAGAAAGTAAGATCCTCTCCAGTCTCCCAAGCGATCCTAGATGGGCCCTGCCCATTCTCTCTGTGGAAAAGAGGAAAGAAATACAGGCTCTTTTAGATCAGCCTTACTCCTACATAGGGCATGGGGGAACCTGCTACTGTTTTGAAAGCAAAGACAAAAAAAACATACTGAAATTCTTAAAACATCAACATATGAACCCGGTGCACTGGTCTGAAAAGATTCCCTTGCCGGAAGCTCTTGTGCCACTGAGACAAAAGCACGTACTTGCATGGAAAGAAAAGCTTGCCCATAAGCAGCCAGAATTCCTCTTTACTAGCTTTCTCATCGCCTACCAGGAACTAAAAGAGGAAACAGGCCTTATCCACATACAAATCAATAAAGACGACCCTTTTACTCAGGAAGTCACCCTCTACGACAAGATTGGGGCTAAACATAGTATCTCCTTGAAAGATACGGAGTTCGTCCTGCAAAAAAAGGCAGAGCTACTTTTCCCTCACCTGGGCGCTCTAACAAAAACTCACGCCACAGAAGAAATAAAGCAATCGATCCATTCTATCATCGCCCTGCTACTCAAGCGTTATGAAAAAGGGATATCCGATAGAGACCCCAACTTACTCATTAATTTTGGATTTATAGAGGGAACTGCTATAGAAATCGATATCGGATCTTTTACAAAAAGAGAAAAAGATCCTACCCATTTCCTGCAAGATCTGTATACTGATACAGAGCAGCTAAAGGGTTGGCTAGAAAAGAACTCTCCCTCTTTAACAGACTATTTAGACCAAGAAATACAAAGACAAACCTCTTATGCAAAAAAAACTCCTCCCTCTGTATAAGAAAACACTGCAAATACTCGTGGGTGTTATTCTCTTTATCTCTACAGAGCGGTTTTGCCATAAACAAACGAAGGGATTTCGCCCGCATAAGATCACATCCCCTCTTCCCTATAACCCTAGATTCGATGTAGAAGAAAAGCAGCTCCCTGCAGATCTATACAATCAATCCTACTCGTATATCGGAAGTGGAGGGCAAAGCTATTGTTTCCTCTCAGCAGACGGAAAAACCGTTATTAAGTTCTTTAAACTTCATCATATGACCACTCCTTCCTTACTGGCCCATATCCCCCTCCCTTCCGGTTTGGATACAATAAAAAAACAGTTTATCCTCTCTAGAGAGAAGAAATGGGAAAGGACCTTCACTAGCTGCATGATCGCCTATAAGGAGATGAAAGAAGAAACCGGAGTCCTGTTTGTCCATCTGAACCCTACAACCACCTTACAAAAAAAGCTTACGATCACAGATAAAATAGGGATCTCCCATCAGATCGATTTAGACTCCACACCTTTTGTATGGCAGAAAAGAGCTTACCCCTTCTATAAAGACTTAAAAAAACAAATCAAGAAAGGCAATGAGGCAACCTCGAAAAAATACATAGATATGATCCTCTCGTTTATGGACAGTAGATCCGGAAAGCAGATACGAGATAAGGACTCCGGCCTCAAAAGAAATTTTGGTTTGTGCGAAGGATCCCTTATAGAGATGGATATAGGGTCTTTCATCAAAAAGCCCTCTCTTTTAGACCCTGTTAAAAGAGAAAAAGAGCTAAGAGACAAAACCAAACACCTCTCCAAGATTTTACAGAAACATTCTCCCTCGCTCCTTACTTATTACGAAGAAAAAATCCAGTCCATGCAAAACACCTTATGAAAAAAAAACTCTTTTTCCCCTTATATTCTCTGCTTATTTTTGTTTTTCTCTCCCTCATATGCGCTAGGCTAACGGGCGGTTTTCGTCTTTCTCATATCGCATCCAATCTCGATAGCAACACCAACTGGAATTTACCGGACTTAACCGATCAGCAGCAAAAGGAACTGAAGCCCCTCCTCTTACAAGAGTTTAGCTATTTTGATCGGGGAGAGCAGTGTTATGTATTTTTAGGAGAAGATCAAACCACCATTATCAAATTTTTCATCCACGACCACTGCGCAAAATGGGAAGAATTTTTAAGTTCCTGTCTTCCTTTTGGAGGCACGCTAAAAAAATGGTTCGCCTGGAAACAAAGAGACCTCCTCCCAGTCTTTGCCAGCGCGAAGATCGCCTATGTCCACTTAAAAGACCCATCCGCACTCCTCTACCTGCATGTAAATAAAACAGAAAAAAAACTGCCCTGTATTACTATTAAGGATAAGATAGGAGTCGAGCACACAGTAGACCTAAACAAGACAGAATTTCTCCTTCAGAAAAGAGCCGACCCCTTCTTTGAAAAATTATCTCTTGCCATTCAAGAAAAAGATTTTTCCCTGGCTAAGCAATATATCAGAAGTTTTCTTAGACTTCTCAGCAGCCGCTGCTCTGTGGGTATTGAAAATGTGGATTTCTCCATAAAAAGAAATCTAGCGATCTTGCATGGCGAAGCAGTGGAAATAGACATAGGCTCCTACAAAATGAACCCTCATCTTACCACCGCATCCGGAAGGAAGCAAGAAATCCTCTTCCACACGAAAAGGCTGAAAAGATGGATGGCAAAACACTCCCCTGAATTATGCGATTATCTCGATGCTCAGATCCTATTTTGGTCAAGACACCAAAAAACTACTTGCCAAGACCTGGAAATAGACCAATCGCCCCTTTAGAAAACGTCTCTATCGCTATAGCGGCTAAGATAAGCCCTCCAATACGATTAACTATGTTTATGCCTGTCTGTCCAAGCATCCTCTCCAGCCTGCCGGCAAAATACAGACAGATACCCATGGACAGGGCGACTAAAACAGCGCAGATACTCGCATACACCTGGCTTGCAAGACCGGGGAAATCATTGGTAGCCACAATCACCGTACTGATTGCCCCGGGCCCTGCCATAAGAGGAATGGCCAGCGGCACCACAGCTATAGAGTCTTTA
>JAHFTP010000173.1 GCA_023265495.1 Chlamydiota bacterium | reverse complement strand
TTCTTTGATGCTGGAGTATTATGCAAAGGAAGGAAAAGGGGTCCAACCTGAGTTTGAAGTTTCTCGCATCAGACAGCTGCAGCAAATCCAGCTGCAGACGGAAGGAAACCTCTCCGACCTACTTCTTTCTGAAGAAGAAAAAAACAGAGTCGAGCAGGCGAAATCTCAATATTTCACATTGAGGGAAATCTACTCCCACCCCTTTTCCATTGTACACCTCATTGCAGATCTCATCCTCACAGAAGATGTGGAAGCGACCAAAGAGATGGACCTATTGATCAAAGAAAAGGATAAAGCCCTAGCTCCACTCATTGAACTGCTAGAAAATGATTCCTTTTATGACCCACTTTTCCCCGGATATGGATATACCCCGGCCTATGCGGCATGCTGTCTGGGGAAAATGAAAGCAGAGAAGGCCATAGCCCCCTTATTCCATGCCTTAGATAAAGCCGACTTCTTTCATGAAGAAACCATTTTGGAAGCACTCATCCACATGGGAGAGCCAGCAAAATACTACCTCGTAAAAGCGCTCTCCACAGAGCCCCTCTCTAATGATAACGAAAATGCAGCGATTGCCCTACTTAGCTTCTCTAAAGACCCGGAAATCGCAAAGGCCTATCTCCAAATGCTACTAAAACCCTTGTGCAGAAAAAAGATCTTGCTCTCTACCTATTTAATCCTTGGATGCGAACATCTACTAGAAAAAGACAGAGCCCCTTTTTTTACACTCGCTGAGCAAAAGGATCTCCCCTCTGAACTAACGCAAGAAATGGAGTTTATCGTCCAGAAATGGAAAAAAGCGAAATAACGCCCAAACCCAAGATCTTTATTGCAGTTCTTCACTGGAATAATGCAAAAGATACCATAGAGTGTATCTCTTCCTTGCGGCTTCTTCGGTATCCCAATTTTGCTGTTGTCATCGTAGATAACGGATCCACAGATGGGTCTCTAAAAATCCTTCAAACGCAATTCCCCGAGTGTCATTTCCTGTTAAACCAAACAAATCTTGGCTTTGCAGAAGGCAACAATGTCGCCTTGCGCTACAGCCTTGCGCAGGGCGCCTCCTTTGTCCTTTTGCTCAATAATGACACCACCGCAGATCCCTTTCTTCTAGACGCCTTCATGGAGGCAGCCTCTCATTGCCCCGCTGCTGCGGTATTTGGCGCTAAAATCTATTTCTATGACGAGCCCACAACCCTCTGGTATGCAGGGGGAGGGGTCAGCAAACAAGGAAGATGTTTTCATGTAGGCTGTGGCGCCTCAGATCTAGACAAACTCTACGAGACCATTACCCCCACCTCGTATGCTTGTGGTTGTGCACTACTTATCAGGACCAATATTTTGGAAAAAGTGGGGTATATGAACCCCGATTTCTTCCTTCTTTGGGAAGAAATTGACTGGTGTTTTCGCATAAAAAAGGCAGGTTATGAGTGCCTTTTTGTTCCCAAAGCCAAGGTCTGGCACAAAATCTCTTCTTCGTTCGAAGGAGGAAATCGAGGGCCTCTTTGGCAATACTACTACTGGAGAAATCGTTTGTTGTTTATCCGCGCTCATCATAAAACCACCGGCAGGATCCCCTTCTTCCTTCTTTTTAGAGAAATGACCCAAATATTTTTCCTCTCCCTCTCACCAAAAAACACCTCTTCTCGCAAAAAACAGAGAGCGGCTCTTTGTGGCATTATCGATTTTTTTATGAAAAACTATGGACCATGCAAAAGAAATGCAATTAAGTAAAAAGCAGCAGCTTATTAGCGCATAAATCACTAAAGAATCAATAATTAAATAAAACCACAACAAATCAATAAATTGAAAATAAAACAAAAAGATGCTAATTATTTATTTACAGGCATAAATAAATTGAGAATAGCATTTTGCAAAATAAAATTAAGCATCCGAACAGTCCCCTCCACAATAAAGTAGCTACCATCATTTTAGCCGGAGGGCAAGGCACGAGACTGCACCCTCTCACTATACACAGATGCAAGCCAAGCGTTTCATTTGCAGGAAGATACAGACTTATCGACATTCCCATTTCTAATTCTTTAAACTCGCACATTTTTCAAATCTATGTGATTTCTCAGTATTTTGCCTCCAACTTACAGCAACATCTCAGCGCCACCTACCATTTTGATGCTTTTCATCCAGGACAGTTAGAGATGTTATGCCCTGAAGAAACACCGCAAGGAAAAAACTGGTTTAAAGGAACGGCAGATGCGATCAGACAAAGTTGGCATAATTTAAGCAAAGCCAATGTAGATTATTTTCTTATCCTATCCGGCGACCAACTCTATAACATGGATCTAGCCAAAATGCTTATCTTTGCTGAAAGCACACAAGCAGATCTTGTCATCGCTAGCCTTCCTGTCAAAGAGGCGGAAGCGAAAAGAATGGGACTTTTACAGATGAATGAGCGCTGTGAGGTGATCGATTTTTTTGAGAAACCTACTCAGGCAGAGGTACTGAAAAAATTCGTCTATCAAAAACAGAGGCCGACTCCCCACTATCTGGGATCTATGGGTATCTATATCTTCAAAAAACAAGCGCTAGCAGATCTTCTCTCCGAGCAAGGCGATGATTTTGGCAAAAACCTTATCCCTATTCAAGTAAAGCGAGGAAACACTTTTGCCTTTGTCTATGACGGCTATTGGGAAGATATTGGAACCATAGAGTCTTACTACACAGCCAATCTTGCTTTAACAGAGAGAAAATACTGTCTGAACATGTACGATGACGATCATCCCATTTATACAACGCCCTGCCATCTGCCTAGTCCTATGATTAAGGATACAAGGATCAAAAACTCTCTTATAAGCCAAGGATGTGTTATCGAGGCGCAAGAGATCTCTCATAGTATTTTAGGTGTAAGAAGTTATGTACAAAGTGGGACAGTGATCACAAATAGCGTTCTGCTTGGCGACCTTTCAGAAAACCAGGACTGCACCTATCAAAAGGGTATGATACAACCTTTCTGTATTGGAAAAGACTGTCTGATTAACAAGTGCATCATCGATGAAAATACCCAAATTGGCCACAACGTTACCCTCATGAATCAAAACCATCTTTCTACTTATGATGGAGATGGCATTTATATCCGAGACGGCATTATAGTTGTCACGTCAGGCGCAACTATCCCTGACGGATTTACCCTATGACTATTTGGGCCTTATCTGACTTGCACTTATCCATTAGCGTTCCCTCCAAAAAGATGGACGTATTTGGCCCCACCTGGGAAGACTATGCAAATAAAATAGAGGGCAACTGGAAAGCCCACATTCAAAAGGAAGACTTAGTGCTTCTCCCGGGAGATCTTTGCTGGGCGATGAAGCTAGATCAAGCTTTGATCGACCTGCAGTGGGTGGATGCCCTTCCCGGCACTAAGGTCCTCATCAAAGGCAACCACGATTATTGGTGGGATTCCCCAGCAAAGATGAAAAAGATCTTTCCCCCTTCGATCCACTTTATCCAAAACGACAGCTTTGACTGGCACGATGTTACCATTGGAGGAGCAAGACTCTGGGATACAGAGGAGTACAATTTTCATTCCTTCATCGAGTTTCGAGAAAACCCCTTAGAGAAGAAAAGTCACGCCAAAAATCTTGAAGAGGAAAAAAAAATTTTTCTGCGAGAACTGGAAAGACTGGAGCTGAGCCTATCCAAATTAAATCCCCACGCCAAAACAAGAATTGCCATGACACACTATCCCCCGATCAGCGCCGACTTGCAAGACTCCCTTGCCTCTAAGATCCTAGAAAAACACCGCATCTCTGTGTGCGTGTTTGGCCATTTACATAATGTAAAAAAAGACAAACAGCTCTTCGGCGAAAAAGGGGGGGTTAAATACCTATTCACCTCTTGTGACTACTTAGATTTCATCCCCATGCGCATTTTATAAGAAGAACAACGAGAAAACCCCGATGTCTTCAGCATCGGGGATGAATCGCTATCCTTGTGTTTGGATGTACTTCTTAAGTGTTTCACTGCCGACCTCTCCTACACTT
>JAHFTP010000027.1 GCA_023265495.1 Chlamydiota bacterium | reverse complement strand
TTTGATCTACCCTTCGAGCTAATACGACAATATCCGTATAAAGACAATGAACGTAGTAATTATATGGGCAGGCTATTTCACTTAAGGTAATTGCAAATAAATCTGTTGCAGGCTTGCTGATCATGCTTGCTATCCTGTCTGATAGACCACGAAGTTCTCCCAGTTCAAGTCTCGCCGGATGCAGATGTAGCCTTGGAAAGCCTACCGGTGGCGCCATAATTCCCCCTATTTTTATAAAAAACGACAAATTGCTTTATTATTCGACAAAAATTTCAATCAATTAGAAAATAAAAATCAATTAAAATAGTAACAATTCTATTTCAAGTAAAATTTCAGGATCGCTGCATTTTCTTCCTAGTAGAAAGTTTTTCAAACTTTCTCTAGCATATTGTCCTAAAGCAGGAGACTTACATGAGCGAGTATCGCCTTGTCTATCAAGAATCTATTCCTAAGGATCTCGAAGAACTTTTATTTGTTGGCCTCAATACCAACGCTTTCGCAAAAAAAGCAATGAGCGCTGTGAGAACAGTGGCTATTTTCCACAAAAATACGGAGGGGAAACTACTGGGTGGACTAACAGGATTCTCTCTTTTTGGCTGTCTGCATGTCGATCTACTTTGGGTGGACGACTCCATGCGAGGAAGAGGCCTTGGCACCCAGCTAATGCAGGCAGCAGAAAAAGCAGCTAAAGACAGATCTTGTACCTTTACCACTGTCAATACCATGGATTGGGAGGCTCTGCCTTTCTACCAAAAACTTGGATACGAAATAGAATTTGTTCGCACAGGCTTTGAAAAGCAGAGTACCATGTATTTCTTGCGAAAGTCTCTATAGAAAAAAGGTGTTCTAACGTTTCCCCTGCACCGGTTGCAGCTTCCCTTTGGGCAAAGAAAGAAAAATAAGTAAGAAAGCTGTAAGAATGTCGCTGAAAACAAAGGACGCTGACTCGTGAGTGAATGACCACGGAGAAATGAGCAATACAATAGCAAAACCCACATTGACAAGTCGCAAACTACGCACCACCTCTGCCATGGATACAACAGAAATCGTTACGATAAGCGGGCCGCAGATATAATCGACAAAAGAGAGGGTTCCTCCTATATGAAGCAAATAGGGGGCTGTCATCAGCCAGATTCCAAGCAGTGCACAAATAGCCAGGCGCCAGGAAAAAGAAACCCCGAAAAACGAAGACTCTTTTTTGGGGGCAGATTCCGTCTTTCCTTGATCCCCTAGGAAAAAGGTCTTCCAAAAGGATTTTTTCTTTCTGCTTGCAGCAAGCAGTTGCATCGTTGCTACGAGCTCCGGCACAGTGATAGTGGCCATTATAAGCATGCAAAGTGCAATAATTAAACAAAGTCCACACCATGCCCCAACAATCACCGGCTGCATGATGATCAGTAAAATGCTGGTAAGGCCTGCAGGAACAACTAAAAAGCCGAAGGCAATCACAAGCCACGGCATATTCTTCCATCTTGCAGTCCCTCCAAGCCAGCCGAGGAGGGCTTCTAGCGTATAGCCCATGGCTCCAAGCCCCGCATCAGAGACGGGAAATACATCCGCTACGCTCGACGTAAGGACCTGCACGGTTTCTGTGCCAAAGAAGGGATCCCATACTGTATCTATGTAGCCTAATTGGAAAGCAGACAAATACCTCGCAAGAAACCAGCAGATAATCGCTAGAAACGATGTACAAACCCTTGGGGTCCATCCTGACGGGTTAAAGGACCACCCTTTAGGTATGGATGCATTCTCTGCCACTTTCTGCATGTTAGGAAGCTGAAAGGCAAGAGCGATGAGCACGATTCCTACGAGTGTATCATTGGCATAGGAAACGGGCTCGGGAGCCCAGAAAAGAAGAGGCGCAAATTGGAGCCAAACACCTAGGACCACAGGAACCCAATACAAAAGCTTCTTATCAAACAAGAGAGTAAAAATCGCAGTAAGAAGGAGAAAAATCCCTGATAAATGGTCGCTCATAGACAGGGCATGGCTTTCATATCCAAACGTGTAGGGAGCTGCAATGAGCCATAAGCCCAAGGCAGAAAAAAGGGCGCATAGTTCTTTTGTTTTACCATTTTTCATGATTTTGCTTTGACAACGGATAGTGAGGGTTTCAGCTTGTTTTCATCATACCAAGCAAGGGGCTCTCTCTTGAGCTCCTCTATCCATTGAGGGATGGTATCTTTTAAGTTGTGCTTGAGTTTCCACCCCAACATTTTTTTAGCTTTTGTGACATCGAGTTCATAATGGTCGTCTGCTAAGTCTATCATCCATGGCTGGATGAAACTTTTTTTCATGAAAGGCAAATGTTGGATACACCAGGCTCCTATTTTTGCAATAGGTTTTGGCACACTCCAAGTCTTCCACTCTGTTCCATGAATAAACCGAGAGAATTCTCTTTGCAGGGCATCATAGCTGAGTGTCTGCTCCTCACCTATGAGAAGCGTCACATCTGCGGGGATTTGCTTTCTTTTTTCGACTGCAAGATAAAGGGCTTCTACCAGATCATCCATGTGGATAAAAGAAGCTCCATGTGTGATATCCCCTGCGAACACATGTCCTTCTAGTTGGTTTTCGTAAATTCTTTGGATCTGGTTAGAAAGAGGAATCGAGTGGCATCTATCGTCATAGACCCCCGCAATACGCATAATGACATGGGGAATATTTTTGCACATCTTATGAATGAGAGCTTCAGTTAAAACCTTAGATTTAGGGTAATTCCACTTAGGGACAACGGGCCAATTCTCATCAATTTTCTGGCCTACCTGGCAGGGAGCATGTACAAGCATCGTACTAGAGAAGATAAACTGCTCTACTTCAAAATCCTGCAAACCCTTTAATAGTTTTTCTGTTCCTTCTACCGTGATCCTCTGGTAGTGCCCCCACCCGCCTCCAGAAAAATTGTAATAGGCGGCTAAGTGGATGACCGCAGCTATGCGGTTACCGAACTTCTCCTTTACGATCTTTAATCCTTCGCGCAAGCTCTCTTCTGAAGCCATATCCACTCCTATGAGCTCAACGCCAGGGAGATGTCCTGTCAAAAATACGTCGAATCCCACAATTTGGTACTTCTGAGAAAACCTCTCCGCTACTTTAAAACCGATTCTTCCGCTGCATCCCGTTACTAAAATCACCTCTTTGCCTGCCACAGCACACCCCTTGCTAGTACTTTCATTTCTTAATACTGAAACAGAGTGAAAATAATTTCAATATAATTAAATTAAACATCTATAAACAATAAGATAATTTAAAAAACTGAAAATTATAAATATTTACAAAATACACAAATGAACTGTCTTGAATTTCATAGATTTTCTAACAGACTAAGCATCTGATAACAAGACGGATAATCACATCAAAATAGGCTTTCTTAATGGGACAAGTGCTCCAGCTTATTTCGCTCTTTTTCCCATCTTTTCATCCCCTGTTCTAAATAATCCACACACCCAGCAAGGGGCAGTACATCAAGTTTATAAGGGTGCTCAAGAATGACTG
This sequence comes from Chlamydiota bacterium, assembly GCA_023265495.1. Classification (GTDB taxonomy): domain Bacteria; phylum Chlamydiota; class Chlamydiia; order Chlamydiales; family Rhabdochlamydiaceae; genus JAHFTP01. The sequence continues at coordinate 9,927 of JAHFTP010000027.1, read as the reverse complement.
GTGTAAATCCATTTTCTACGAGCTGTTTGTTGAGTATAAGCAAACCGGTCCGGCCAGAACCGTCTCTAACAGGATGCAGCCATGAGCCCTGCTGCGTAAACTTAGCTATAGCTGTAAGCTTCTCTCTGCGCGTGTGAGCGCGAGCAATTTCTTGATCATACTCCCTTACATACCCATCTAAGATAGACCGTATTTCTTTTTGGTCTCTAGGTTTATACGCCATATTCACTGCGCCAGACTCTTTATAATCTGCGCAGGGTGTAATAGTGCCCAGATCCAATTGGTTAAATCTGCGTCTAGCATCTGCCCTCATACGGTGCACTCCACAGAGATAATTCCAATAGATCTTGTCGTCGACATCTCTAAACACACCTACTTTTTCCTGCCCCATCAACGTTCCATTTTCAGCACCTTTGAAGTGAGCACAAGCCACCTTGTGAATGCGCAAATACAAATCGGAAGTAGTAGGTTGTCCTAAGGTTTGTGCAACAAAGGAAAATGCGGCCTCAACGCCTTGTAAGTATCCCGGTTCTTTAGGTCCCTTTCCCCCCTTATGCAACCCTCTATCATAGACCCATTTTCCCTGTTTTTGGTGCTGACCATCGATTCCTTCTCTCCACTTTTCCTCTTTTAATCCCCCATAGGTCATTTGCATTCTTTCAATGGAGGGAATCACAGGAGCTGCCCGATCAACGGGATAAGAGCAGGTGAAACATTGCACAACCCTCTTCCAGATGATTTCTATCCTATCTGCAATATCTTCGATGAAAAACGCATTTTTCAAAAGAATCTCATCAAGATAGAGTCCTAGGCTACTTAGTGAAGTGTCAGTGAAAGAAGTATTTGAAACAGCACTCATAATACAATCCTTTTTAAAAGAAGGATCATAATGCCAAAAGATTCAATTTTTTTCAAAATTTAAATAAAAGACTTAATTGATAATGCAAAAAAAATTATTTCTCTTCAGTAAGAGATTTTTTATTTTGCGTTAACACACCGGCGCTGACAGCAAAACGCATCCCCTCTTCTACGGACATGTCAATTTTTCTTACTTTAGAGCGATGTACAAGGACGGTATATCCCCCAATTTGATAACTCATAGGAAGAAAGACGGCAATCTCCCCTTCTTTGGCAATGTTTGGAGGGAGCTCTTCAAAGGTATCTCTCGTGACAAGGCCGATGCACTGCACGCCTGCCAAGTCGACCATCACCACTTGCCCTTGTTTATTATTATCTTTGGATCCGAAATAACTCATCATCTCCCCAATAGAATTATACAGGGTTTTGACAAGAGGAATACGTGTTAATAAAGACTCTGCAAAGGCAGATATCTTCTGTATCATCCAGTTATTGATAATCGTCCCTATGCTAAAAATAAGGACTAAAGCAACAATGATACCAAGACCACTGAAGTAATACTTTCCAAATAGGGTTTTTAATGGGGCGCTAAATATCCCTTCCAAAGCATTAAATAGCCAAAGAATCAAAACAAGTGTAACGGCAAGTGGCGCAATAGCAATGAGCCCCCGTTTAAAAATTTTACCCATAACACTCAAGTCCCCATAGTATTTGATAAGAGATCATAGTAGCCTAGCCGATCAGTTAGTAGATAGGCCTAAATTATTGTGCGTAAGCATTCTGCCAGTAGGGATGAGAGAGGTCTTTTTCATAAATGCCTGCCACTTCGTTATATATCTTAACCGGCTCAATATTTTCTCCATAGCGTTGCTGTAAATACTTTTTGGTCTGCCTTGGCACCCAAACTTCTATCCCATCAAAATTTGCTTTTTTCAGAGGGAAAACAATGTCAAAAGGCGTATCTATCGTATATCTTCTTTCTCTAATTTTCCAAGACTCGGGGAGGAAGACAGACCCCTCATTGGCTAATACGGAATGAATAGAGCCCTTTTCTTTATCAATAGCAAAGTGGTAGATGTCAATGAGGACACCTGTTGCCTTTACATATACTTTTAGATAGGCTTTTGGTTTATCTCGGCTGGACCAGTCTTGTACGGAGTATTTTTCTTTATCTAACGCTTGCAGAGCTTTCTTTGCATTGTCAAAATCAGGTTGTAATATCGCGAGGTCGACATCCCAATCCCAAGGGATAATCCCCCCATAGCGATACGCGCCAAGGCAACTGCCACAGTCCATCCAACAAAGGATTTTATTGGCATTGAAAATGGCCAAAATTTCCTTAAGAGCTTCTTTTTCCTCTTTGAGAATATTTTCCTCTCCAGGCCTTCTCTTATGAGAGGGAGAGTCTATAAACTCTGCTGCTGCAAAGTCTTGTATTGCTATCCCTACCGACTCATAATAGTTCATCATAGGCCGCACTTCTGTTGAAGAGAGGCTCTCCACCAAGGCGTGATGTCTTTGCCTTACGTCGCTTGAAAGATAAGAAAGCGCTTTTAATGTGCCTCCCACAACCACACTCACCGGGAGTACCGCGTAGGAAAGTACCGTTTTATGCCACATATAGGCATCTGTATAAGTAAAGTGTTGTTCGATGACATAGGTGTTTTCCCCTTCTACTCTGACGGCTTTACTTCCCACTAGTGCATATTGGACAGGAGTGAGTGCATAATTGGCCACTTTCTCTAGACCCTTTGCATCTTCTGCTGCCACATTTAAAAAGATGCTGGCACATAAGAGGTGGTAGCACTGAACAAGAGGCATGCCAAAGTGCATAACCCACCTAGTGAAACAGTCCCAATAGTAGAATAAGTTCATAAACAAAACCTCACTGTTTTGCGTGTTCCTTTGTTTTTATCCACCACACTAGAGCTACGGCAAAAAAAATCGTAAGTGGCAGCATAAGAAAAAATAGATATTTTTGTAAAAAGGCAAGGCCTAATGCAAATAGGCCAATGAGTATTCCTACGAACAGATACATTTTTTCTATGTATACCCCCGCTAAAAAGGTAGCAAGTGCGAGCAGATTGAGCATTTGGATGCTGGCTAAAAATCTACTCACTAGTCCCGACTGCACCATAACCGAGACGATAAATACGGAAAAAAGAAGTCCACTCCAATGTAGTACCTCGTGCCATATGGTAAGAAGAAATTGCTTAGCGCTCGTTTTTCTTACGTACATACTAAGACCTAAACTCAGAAGCGCATAAATAACTGCGACAATACGCCAGTACTCCCAGGAGCCATCTTGTTTTGTATCTGTTAAAACAAGCCCTACAAAAGCCAAGCAAAGCATCATTATGCTGACAAAGACTCTACTTTTCCAGGTCATATGATGCGAAGAAAATAAGTCGTTGTTTTGATTACCATTCATCATCACCCTCACTGGATTTACAAAAAATCCAAAGTAAATCATAGCTAAAATATTGTCAATTTTGTGTCATTTCATTAAAACAGGAATAGAGATTGTATTTTTACTTAAAGCAGCGGAAAGACACTTATGCAAAAACCTTTCAAGGTACTTTATCTAGCCCTTTTCATCCTTGCAGCGAAAGGGACTTTCGCTGACGAAGAGCTCACTTACAAAACGATGAAAGACAATGTACGCAAAGACACCAAGTGGAAGATAGAGAAACAAAATACGGACCTTTCTATTTATGGAGAGGACAAAGACCAAGCCTTTTCCTTGCTGTGTACTCCCCAATTTTTCCTTTCTGCCTATCAGCAACAAGACAAGCAAATCGGCAAAGAAGTTTCTATCAAAAGGCAAAACAATAAGTTGATTGTGTCTTCCAAAGAGAAAAAGAGAGAAAAGACAAAAACCTACGACATAAAAGACAAAGCATGGATCCAAGAATTCAAGTTCGGGTTCCAGTCTTTTTTATCTTCAACTAACGCTGAATATAAGTTCTGTATAGTAAATCCCAAAGATCTCGATATTCACGACATGATAGCGACCAAGGAGGCAGTGGAAAATATCACCATCGAAGGGAAAAACTACACAGCGCAGAAAATCAAAGTCACGCTGCAAGGGTTTAGAAAGCGCTTTTGGAAGGCAGAAGTCTGGTTTGATAAAGAATCTCTTACTTTACTTAAATACCGAGCCAATGAAGGGCCCGGCACACCAATGACAGAAGTCACCCTATTAGAAAAAAATCCTTTAGCCGGCAGTCCATGACAATATTTGCAAAAATGCTTATCTTCTTGGGAATGGTTTTTATACTAGGGGGAGTCGTTCTGTGGCTTCTATCGAAGACAGATCTTCCTATAGGAAAACTTCCAGGAGATTTCTTCGTTAAAGGAAAAAACTACTTTGTTTCTTTCCCTATTGTGAGTTCCCTTATACTGAGCATTTTTCTGACTATTGTACTCAACCTCATTTTCTATCTCTTAAGAAAACACTAGAGCATCGGGAACCGATAAATTCCCTTTTGCAAGACATTCCCTACTATTTTCCATCAAAAAACTCTTGAAAACAAGAATTAGTACGTTATAATTGGCACAAGATAAATGCACATTTTGTTTGAAAATATTTTTTAGCAATCGCAAACAAACTATAAATAACGCAAATTAAGATGTTTATCAAATTCGAAAACAAAGACAGAGAAAAAAATCATGAAAAGAGTCCTATCCTTTCTTGCGTTGCTCGTTACCCTATCTAGTCTCACCTACGCAAAAATCATAGAAACAGATCATTTCGAAGAACTTTGCTCTTATGTAGCAGAAGACACTCTAATCATATTAGATATCGATGACACCTTGTTGATCCCCACTCAGATGCTCGGTTGTGATGAATGGTTTCTTCATCAACTCAAAAAGCATCAAAATGCAGGGATGAACTACACGCAAGCATTAGAAAAGGGGTTAGCCGAGTGGGAAGCGATTCGCCATCTGACAAAAATGAAAATTGTAGAGCCGGGAACAGAAAAAATTATAGCAGCCCTACAAAAACAAAACTGTTGTATTATAGGACTCACAACGCAAGGGCTAGCGCTGGCGACAAGAACTTCTAAACAACTCAAAGAGCATCACATTGATTTAACAATCACAGCTCCAAGCAAGGAGGATGTTTTTTTTCAAAGCCAAGGCCATGGCCTCCTTTTTAGAAATGGCATCCTATTCACCTCTGCTACCAACAAAGGAGAGGCTCTCTTTAAGCTCTGTGAAAAAATAGGGTACTCTCCTAAAAGAATTATCTTTATTAACGATAAAGAGACTCATGTGAAAGAGCTAGAAATGGTAGCCGAAAAAAAACAAGTAGAGTGTGTCGGCCTACGCTATGCCTATGCAGATGCCCATAAAGCAGCTTTCCGCCCAGAGGTCGCTGAGTACCAGTTTTCCCACTCTTCCTTTGATAAAATACTATCTGACGAAGAAGCCTTAGCTAAAATAGTGACTCCCTAGTCCTTCCGCGCAAAGAGCTAGAAAGATGAGGGAATGAGCAAAAAATTTTAACTTTACAAAAAAGTCTACAGACTATTTCTCTTGATAAATAGCAAGAAAGCCTAACAAATATTTCACGTTTTAACACATTTAATTGGAAAAGATATAATCCAATACTATACAATCCTTTTCATCATTTAAAAAAAACAGTTATTTCACGAATTTTCACTATTTTGCAGACTAATTAAACCAAAAAACAAGGGTTGTATACGCATGAGTTTTACCGAATTGCCTCTCGATGAAAAAATTTTAAAGGCCATCCAAGAGATGGGCTATACCACCCCTACAACTATACAAAAAGAGGCCATCCCTCAAATAGTGAATGGACACGACTTAATTGCCTCTGCACAGACAGGGACTGGTAAGACAGCAGCTTTCATGCTGCCTTTGCTGCATCACCTGTTACAAAACAAAGATCAAAGGAATGGCATCCCTAGGATTCTGGTGCTTGTTCCGACGAGGGAGCTTGCAATCCAGGTAGCTTCTGAGACAACAAAATTTTGTAAATACCTACCCGATGTAAAGACCATTTGTCTATTTGGCGGAGTACCTTTCCCCCAGCAGAACAAAGCTCTTTCTCGCCGCTATGAGATCCTTGTTGCTACGCCGGGGCGGCTTTTAGACCATATGGGACGTGGAAGACTGAGTCTTTCTAAATTAGGGGCCCTTGTCCTTGATGAAGCGGACAGAATGTTAGACATGGGATTTGTAGATGATGTAAAAGCGATAGCTGCAGCATGTCCTAAGACAAGGCAAACGCTTCTTTTCTCTGCAACACTGGGAAATAACATCCTCTCTTTATCCAAAGAACTACAAAACAATCCGGTACAGCTCCGCATTAAGCCGGACCACAGTTATGCAAGCAACATTGAACAGCGCATGTATATGGTCGATGGCATTGACCACAAACTACGCATCTTAGACCACATCTTAGAAAACGAGATGACGGGGCAAACAATCATATTCACCTCCACAAAGCGGCTTGCTGATGAACTAGCAGATCAGCTGGCAGATAAGGGACATAAAGCTGTAGCGCTGCATGGAGATATTAATCAAGGCAAGAGAACCCGCACTTTTGAGTCAATGAAAAAAGGTACCATTCAAGTCCTCGTGGCAACAGATGTAGCAGCAAGAGGAATTGACGTAGCCAAGTTATCATTCGTGATCAATTTTGATTTGCCTATGCAAGCAGAAGACTATATCCACCGTATTGGCAGGACGGGACGAGCAGGAGAAAAGGGTATAGCTCTTACCTTTGTTCACCCTAAGGAAAGATATCTACTTGCACAAATCGAGCAAATGACAAAGCAGCCTATGCTCTCTGTTACTATTCCCGGTCTAGAGCCCACAAAAACTCACAATAGCGGTGGCGGAAAGCTCTTTTTTCCACGTAGGAATCAAGGGGGAGGGCGTTACAACAGGTCAGAGAGGAAACCCCATTTCCAAGCGGCAAAACCTATGAGCAAAGGCCCTAAAAACAGACATAGACCCAAAGCAAAAAGAGATTTTTAATACGATCTCTTAAGGGGGAAGATCCTCTTCCCCTGGCTTAGGAGCAATTGCTTTGGTTTCAGATACAAGCAACCATTAATTTTCCAAATACACCGCCTCTCGGAGGCAAAGTGCGGAAACTAATTGTTCCATCGGTAAAATCATTCGACAAGAATAGCTCTTGTAAAAGCACAAAAGAACTCCCTGTAAAGTAGATTTCCTTGCAATTTACCTGTTTTTTTCTTTCAATGAAGAAAAAAAACAATGATCCATGAGCTCTCTTTTTTCTAAAATCGCGCCGATTACACAGACCTGTAAAAATTTTTGCATTGAGTACCCTATCCCCGTATGTACCTTTTTTGGGCTCAGCGCGGGCATTGGATCATTTCTTCTAGGACATGCACCCATTGCTCATCTTGTTTGGCTGATTACCCTTGTAGTAGGTGGCATTCCTATAGTGATTAAAACATGCATCGGGATGCTGCGCGGTCAATTTGCTGCGGACATCGTTGCCATGCTTGCCATCATTACAGCAGTCATTATGGAGCAAGACTTTGCAGGAGCCATTGTCGTCCTGATGCAATCAGGGGGTGAGGCCATAGAAAAATATGGACTCAGAAGAGCTTCATCCTCCCTACACTCACTTTTAGAAAGGGCACCTAGGAACGCCAGAAGAAAAAAGGGAGACACCCTGGAAGAAATCGATGTCAGTGCGGTGAAGGTAGGAGATAGGCTCCTTGTGCGTCCTGGAGACCTTATCCCCGTAGACGGAACCATTATGCAAGGGAAAGCAGAGATCGATGAGTCTGCCCTAACAGGAGAGCCTCTGTCGCGCTCGAAAAAAGAAGGGGACACGGTCCTTAGCGGCAGCATGGCTGTAAATGGAGCCTTTGCCATGCAAGCGGATAAAGTCAGCGAAGAGAGCCACTACGCAAAGATTGTGAAGCTGGTGCGCAAAGCGCAAGAAGAAAAAGCGCCTATTCAAAGACTGGCCGACCGCTATGCGGTCTACTTCACTCCTCTTGTGTTACTGATGAGTTTCATCGGCTGGCTTATCACAAAAGACCCCGTCACCATTTTGGCTGTGCTCGTTGTAGCCACTCCATGTCCTCTCATTCTAGCTACTCCTATAGCCATCATCAGCGGCGTTAATAGAGCTGCAAAAGCGGGCATCATAGTAAAAGGAGGAGCTCCCCTTGAGCAAATTGGCAAAGTAGATGCTGCCGTATTCGATAAAACAGGGACCATCACCTATGGAACCCCATTTATCGATCAGGTGATTTGTTTTGAAGAAATAAAGGAAGAGGACCTCCTTTATAAAGTGGGATGTGTAGAACAACTATCTTCCTATGGCGCAGCACAATCTATCGTCTTCCATGCTGAGAAGCTCTTCGGAAAACTTCCCTTCCCTCAAAACTTCCGTGAGACAGCAGGACGCGGAGTGGAAGGAGAAGTAGATCATGAATCTATCATTATCGGCTCCCATTCTTTCGTAGAGGAAAAACTACAAAAGACGCTTCCTTACAAAGAAAATCTTGAGACCCCTTCTACCCGGGGAAAAATGCAAATATTCGTAGCTATTAACAATCAGCTTGCGGGTGTGATTTTCTTAAGCGATCGCCTGCGAAAAGAAGTTCCCTCCATGATTAAGAGGCTCCGCAAGCTTAAAGTACAAGAGATTCTCATTCTCACCGGAGACAACGCAGAAAATGCCCTGTTGATCGCCAAAGAAGCAGGCATTGAACACGTCAGAGCAAACCTCCTTCCGGAAGAAAAAGTCGATATCGTCAAGGAAATCAAGAAAAGACATGCGTCCATGATGATGGTAGGCGATGGGATCAATGATGCACCGGCACTTGCTGCTGCAACAGTAGGTGTTGCCATGGGAGCTCATGGCACAGCTATCTCTGCGGAGGCTGCAGACATTGTTCTACTTGTGAATGACGCAGGGAAAGTGGCCGAAGCCGTTCACATAGGACAAAGGATGCTCCTCATTGCAAAACAAGGGATCTGGATAGGAATTGGCCTGAGCACACTCCTTATGGTCATAGCGGCCTTTGGACTGATCCCTCCCCCCGTCGGAGCACTGCTGCAAGAGATTATCGACGCTTCCGTTATTGTAAATGCACTGAGGGCTAGATGAAACAAAATAGGGCAGCCGTTATCAATTACTGTACTGTAGACTATCGTTTCTTAGATCTATGCATCCGTGCCCTACAACCATTTTGCGAGCAAATCATTATCCCCGTTGCCACACATTTTTTTGATGGGACACCAGAAGATAAAGAGCTGTTGCACCGCTCCTATGCCGAGCACAGAGACTGTCAGTTTATACAATTTACTTTCGATGAGACAAAACCCTATGGAGAATACTGTCCCTACCAAAAAGAAGATGCGGACTGGAGCCACTACTGGCATAGCACAGCAAGACACATAGGGTTTCAATATGTACATGAAGGGATCGACGAAGTGCTTTTCATCGATGCTGACGAAATCCTCGAAGAAAATCGGTTTTCCATATGGCTTGAAGAATTTGATAGATCCCCTTTTAGTGCCATAAGATTTGCTGCCTATTTCTATTTTCGCAGCGCCTCCTACCGTGCTAAAACATGGCAAAGCGGACCCTTACTCGCAAAAAAAGAAAAGATCTCAACAAAAAGTCTCTTTAGCGTACTAGAAAGAAAAGGGATGCTCTATGAGATCGAGGGCAGCAATATCGACTACGTCCCAGGAATCGATACTTTTCCTCTTATCCATCACTACAGCTGGGTTAAAACAAAAGAAGAGCTACAAAAAAAAGTGGCATCCTGGGGACACAAAGCAGAAAAAAACTGGAAGGAGCTCTTAGAGCAAGAGTTTGCAAGTCCCTTCCGAGGGCATGATCTTCTCTATGGGATGCAATACGATACAGTCCCTCCCCTGCACGACCCCTTAAAAATCGATGTAGAAACTATAAAAAAACACAATCTCTACCGTCCTATTCCTGTGAAGGAGTTCGTCCATGTGCACGAAATGGATCGAGACTCTCTGCGGAGGAAAATAGTTATGAGTCTTCTATGAAACAACGAGCACACGTAC
>JAHFTP010000172.1 GCA_023265495.1 Chlamydiota bacterium | reverse complement strand
GTGCAGTTTCCAATGGTAGGAAGTTTCCGAGAAAGGCAATTAACTATCGAAGGAGTTCCTGCGGATGTAGCAGAGGGCAGACCCGGCACACAAATACTTATAGACCCCAAAGACATTTTTTACCTATTTAAAAGAGCCGCCCATACAGGTTTTCATACTGTTGTAAAAGATGATTTTGAAGCTTGGAACCGAGCTGGTAAAATAGGGGAATATGGTAAGCGAGTCTATTTTGATGGACGCACTACCTGTGACTTATCCCTGTTTTTTGATGATAATCTCGAAAAACGCACTCATGAAAAACCCCATCGCGGAATTGCTTGTGCAGTTGAAATCAATGGGATGGCAGATAGCGATGGGTTTGACGATTTATTTCATCAGGTGAATTCAATGGAAGCTGTGTTAAATCCTCGGTATTACATTGAGCGTATGAATGGTTTTTTGGCTGCAAGAGGGTTTTCGTCAATATAGAGGAGAGCAATCTAGAACTATAGTCGGCTTTTTTACTCATTTTTTTAGGCTGTGATTGAGCTGATTAAAACTTTTATTTGCTGTCTGAATGTACAGGATTATTTGCGCTTTAGTATTTCGCTTGATATGATCGTACAAAAAAATAGAGGACATTTTTCCCATGCTCAGTTTTTTTCGTAAATACCAGAAGATTTTTTTTCTTTTCACTACAGTAATGGTTGTTATTTCTTTTACTTTCTTCGGGACGTTCAGCACCATATTTAGTGGCAGCGGGGCTGGGGAGAAAGATTATCCCGTCGCTTATGCTGTGGACCACTCTCCGATTACGGCTCATCAGGTGGAGAGGATGTCTCATTTTCTCTCTAACGGCTTTAATGAGTCGTGGGCGGGGCGCAAGGGAAAAGCGCCCAACTTATTTAATGATGGCGTTATGGAAAAGGATATTTTACGAAGTGGTGTGGCGCAGCTTCTTGTGGAGAAATATCATAGTCATTTTCGCTTTGACTTGGAGTCCAAGCTTCTCAAAGCCATTACCCATAGGCCGTATAGACATCCCCATGCAAGTCAAGTCTCTGCTGAGAGTGCCTGGCAATACATCTCTCCTTCTGCAGCTCCCCTTGTTAATAGAATTAGAAACTCGGGGGCGCTACTGAGTGGAGATACATTTGCAAGTTATGTGCAAGCCTACTTACTGCAAGCGCAAGCATCACCTTCCTTCTTGCAAAGGGTATTGCAATATCAGGAATCGCAAATGTCCGCTAGCAAGCAAGACCCTGAGCTCGCTTATGCGGACTTGTCTTTATTTGGTTTGCACTCGTCAGAAGAGTGGTTTGGAGAGCAGTTTTTGCAAGTGATGAGCCAATTTATTCTCAACGCCGCAGTCATCGCAGAGCAAAAAGGGATCCACGTAACAAAGGAAGAAGCAAAAAGAAGTCTTTTAGATAACCTGCAAGATAATATGAGAGCCTATGCGCAGCAAGGGACTACATTCACCGCGCAGCAGGTGAAGCAGATCTATGCACAGCAGCTAAGAGTCATCGGCCTTGATGAAAACACCTGCGTAGCTCTATGGCAGAAAGTGCTCCTTTGCAGAAAGTTAATTTCTACGGCAGGGCAGGCAGCTTTGTTAGATCCTTTACTGTTCAGTGAGTTTAACAGCTTTGCAAAGCAAGCAGCCCATGTGGAGCTCTATGAGCTCCCGGAGATGTGTAAGCTCAAGAACTTTTCCTCTTTCATGAAGATGCAAATCTATGTAGACGCCGTATCTTCTCCTAAGGGTAAGAAGACGCCAGCTTCTTTCCCCTCTTTTCTTCTTTCAGAAGAGGAAATTGAAAAAAGCTGCCCGGAGCTTGTTCAAAAAAGCTATGTGGTAGAATATTCTGAGATACAGAGAGAAGATCTCCTCTCGCAGCTCAAATTAAAAGATCTATGGCAGTGGCAGACAGAAGAAAAAAATTGGTCTCAAGTGAGCAAGCAATGTCCTTCACTAGCTAAAGAGGTGGCTACAACGGCAGATGCCCGTTTTGCTCTTTTAGAGAAGATAGTAAATAAAGAAGAGCGCCTTGCGCTCGACCATTTCACCAGAGAAAAAATACTCTCCCAGCAGTCAGATCGTATTGCACAAGCACTTGCTGTGGTTCCTAAGAAACGCTCCGACCTGCATCTTTCCTCCAGAGGAGGACATTGTCCTTTCCTAGGGATAAGAAATCAGGGAGCGCTCATAGCGCTGCTCGATGTAGCTCCCTTGCAGGGAACGACAGCTCTTTCGTCTTCGTCTCTAGAAGCAGAAAATATCCTTTCCTGCTTCAGTGGAGATCAAAGTCATTTCTACTCCATACAAGTGGTAGAAAGGGAGTCTGGAAAAAAAGTGCTCACCTTGGCTGAGGCAGAAGAAGAGGGCGTTCTCGATGCTCTGCTAAATAAAAAGTTAGAAGAGGTCTACCCAGAGGTAAGAAAAAAAGAGACAGCCTCTTTTCAAGCAAAAGATGGCAGTTGGCTTCCGATAGAAAAGGTGAAAGATAAAGTAGGAAAACATCTATTTGCTTCTGTTCTTAAAGCGGTTGAACAAGAATACACGTCCTATAAAGGAGAGCTCCCTACAAAAGAACAATTACAGACGTTGGAGTTCTACTGTACGTATAGGTGTCTTTCCTGGATGAGGGAAGCAAAACAAGCACTAGAGAAACAAAAAGAGGTGGAAAGATGGATAGAGGTGCCTTTAGCCCCTTCTGAACAAGAAGTTTCTTCCTTTAAGAACGACTACACCAGGCAGTGGCTGCTGCATGTTTCTTCCAAAGAGGTCCTCCGAGGAAATAAGGATTTTTTTCCTAGTGAGTCGTTATTTAGTCTTGCGGAAGGGAGCCTTTCTCCCATTCTTCCTAAGTACCCAGGAGAGCTGCTGTTCTATCGCATGCAAAAGCGAGGGGGAGCGCAGTCTACCTCTTATGAGCAGGTGACAAAGGCTCAATATTTGCTCTCACAGGAGATGCAAAGACAGTTTCTGCAGAAGATCATTTCCACAATGGAAGAGGGACAAGTATTTTGTTTCGACCTTATACATTCAGGGAAGAACTAATGGACCTGCGCATCTTCGAGTACTTAGATCCTTTAGTTCCTGTCGACTTTTTCTCCTTTTCTTTTGACATCCCTTATGGCAAGGAGATCCAAAAAGGGAGCTTGTTTAGGAAAGAGCCTGCCCTTCCTGATATGACTTCTTTTCTAGGAGAAGAGAAATTTGCAGATATGAGCTTAGCGTGGAATGAGGAAGGTGTCTTAGGACATTTAGTTACAAACAAACCTTTCGAGGAAAGTAGTTTTCCCCATTACTGGGAGGGGGATAGCGTAGAGGTTTTCCTAGATACAAGAGATAGTAAAACCGCGGGCTTTGCTACAAAATTTTGTCACCATTTTGTTTTCTTAGCCCACGAGGTACAAGGAGTGCAGGGCGTGGAAGTGACACATTTCCGCTCCGACGATAGTCATCCGCTCTGTGATGCGGAAGGCTTGCAGGTGAAGACCTCTTACGAGGGCCAAGGCTACGTCCTCGATTTTTTTATTCCTTCTTCTTGCTTATATGGGTATGATCCGACTTCGTGCTCAAAGATGGGGTTCACGTATCGTTGTAATAGGCCAAAAAAACCTTCCCAACATTTTACCGTTTCCTCAAAATACTTTGAGATATTACAACATCCTAAATTGTGGGCTAGTGTAAAGATGGTGCAACCGTAAAGGAGTTCTTATGAGATATACCCCTTCGCATGAATGGATTAAGCTGGACAACAACATAGGCTCTGTAGGCATTACAGAATATGCACAAAGAGAGCTCGGTGAGGTCGTATACATAGAGCTTCCTGCCGTTGGAAAAAGTGTGAGGCAAGGAGATGAGGTCGCTGTGTTAGAGTCCACGAAGGCAGCGGCAGATATCTACTCCCCCGTCAGCGGAGAAATTGTGGAGATCAACCAACATTTAAGTGATTTCACGGAAAAAGTGAATCAGTCCCCTGAAGACTTGGGATGGCTCTTTAAGATTAAGTT
>JAHFTP010000026.1 GCA_023265495.1 Chlamydiota bacterium | reverse complement strand
GGCCATGATCTTTGCCTATGAAGTCCAAGATCCGATGCGATATGGTGTTGTGGAGTTTGACTCCCTAGGCAAGGTGGCTACCATTATAGAAAAGCCCAAGGAGCCTTTATCCCCGTTTGCAGTCACAGGGCTCTATTTTTATGATAACGAGGTTATAGAGATAGCTAAGTCTTTGAGTCCCTCTTCTAGAGGGGAGTTGGAAATCACTGATGTGAATAACCTGTATCTTGCAAGGGGGGCTCTGCAGGTTCGTCTTTTAGACAGAGGCTTTGCCTGGCTAGATACCGGTACGCATCTAGCTCTCCAACAAGCAGCTTCTTATGTACAGACCATTCAAGAGAGGCAGGGTGTAAAAATCGGTTGTATAGAAGAGATTGCTTGGAAACAAGGGTTCATTGATAGAGAGCAATTTTATCATCTCGTCTTGCAGTGCAAAGAAAGCGACTATGGAAAATACCTGTATAGCTGCTATCAGAAACACGACAGGACGCTCGCATTTTCTTCCTAAATCAGGTGAGGCTAAAAAACCGATTTTTCCCTCTTTTTTTGTAGGGGAGGTGAGGGTTTTTCCCATAGACGACCTCGTGGAGGTTTTCTATAGCCATAAAGGCTGCAGGGTCCTCTTGCAATACGAGATCTTTAAGATCGGAAAGGTCTAGTCTTTCTACAATGACAAAAAGAATGTCCCTTGCATCTCCGGAGAATCCTCCTTTTCCGTGCACAATAGTAAGACCGAGTCCCATTTGGTTGATGATGACGTCGGCAAGAACCTTGGGTTTAGAAGAGATGATCAGAACAGATTTGAGCTCATCTAGCCCTACGATAACGAGGTCAATCATTTTAAAGGCTACGACGTAGGTCATAAGGGATTTGAGTGCTATGTGCCAGTCTTTAAAGATCCAGCCGTAAAAGCCGAAGATGAAAATGTTGATGACAAGCACTACCTGTCCTACGGTGAAGCCCTTTTTTCTGTTGATAATGATGGCTAGGATTTCTGTGCCGTCCAGACATCCGCCGTAACGAATGATCAGACCTACTCCAATTCCTAATAGAGCACCACCGAAAAAGATGATTTCCAGGTCGCTCCCATCAAAGGGCTTTGAGCTATCAAATAGAAAAAGAAATCCGGCAAAAAGGAGCACAGCAACGAGCATATGCATCACAAAGGATCGGCGGATAAACCTGAAGGCTAAGTAAATAAAGGGAAGATTCAAAAGAATGAGGAAATATGAGAGGTAATGTCCTCCATAAAGCCGAGTTAAAATCAGAGCAATACCTACAATGCCGCCGTCAATTAATTCATGAGGAAAAAGAAAAATGCGGATAGACAAAGCGGCAAGGAAGGCTCCAAGGGCAATCCAAAAAAAGGCTGCAATGTGATGAAAGGTGGACTTAACGGTAACAGCGGGTGGCTTCATTGTTTTTTTTCTATTTACATTGTTGTCCGCAAGATATCGCACAAACGAGGGAATGTACAGAAAAAAATACGCAATCTTCTCTGCTCATGTGGTCTTTTGTGAATAGACAGGCGTAGATAGCGCGTTTCTTCCTGTTTACCAGTAGAAAAAAAGATACGCGGGAGACGGGGCTTGAACCCGCAACTTCTAGCGTGACAGGCTAGTGCTCTAACCAATTGAACTACTCCCGCATGTCTTTAGTAATGGGCGCAAAAGGACTCGAACCTATGACCACCTGTGTGTAAGACAGGCGCTCTACCAACTGAGCTATACGCCCTTACTTAAAAAACGAAGGTATAATTTAAGAGAAAAAGGGAATTATTCACAAGAAGTTTTTAAGATATATTGTATGTGAGTGTTTTCTAAGAGGTGAAGTTTTTTTTACTCCCTAGGAAAACAGGTTTTTGCGATGCTCTGTTGTGTAGGGATAGGATATGGGAAAAAGGTGGGGTTGTATGAGATGGATAGGGGGCTTATTAGGACTTGTTCTTTTGGGGTGTTCTCCAAGCTCGAAAGAAGATTTTCGGCAGGAAGGACAGCGGCTTTGCAAGGGGCTGGTCAAGGAACTTAGCGCCATTGAAACGAGCGATGATCTAGTGAAATCAGCGCCGGAAATAAAAAAATATTTTGAGAAAATGGTCGACGTGATGATCGAAGCGAGAAAGCTGGGAATAGAAAATGGGGACGAGGAAGAGACGCTCAGGCAGATGGAGGATAATTCCTATAGTGAGTGGCTTTGCTTTGAGTTAAGGCGTATCTACTCTTTAGAAAAGGGAAGGGAAACGATAGAAAAAGTGCAAAGGGAAGCTATGCTCCGTCTTGATGCCTATGCAAGAACTAAGGAAAAACAGCAGCAACACTTAAGAAAACAATGAGGAAAAATGTTCTTTCCTTGTCTGGAAGATATGGTGATCTGTTAGCTGATGAATTTGTAGGGGAACAGCAGTAATATACCCTTCATTGAGGAGATGTACATCACTCTCTTCGTGTTCATCTTCTGCTTGTTCCCATTTCCCTCCGAGCCAATAGTATTCATGGCCTTCCGGATGGACTCTTTTTGCAGGGTCTTCTTTAAAGTAGCTCATGCCTTGTTTAGCTAGCTTGCATCCTTTGATCCTTTCTTTGGGCTCGTCGGGGAAGTTGACATTGAGAAAAGATCCTTTAGGCAACGGGTGATCTAGGAGATATTGAACAAAAGGGTAAATGTATTCCTCGCAGAGGGAGTAATCGGGGTTGACAAAGTTGTGACAAGAAAAGGCAATTCCCGGAACATTTTGCATTGTTCCTTCAATCACGCCTGCCACCGTTCCGCTATAGAGAACAGTCCTGCCGGAGTTAGCTCCTTTGTTGATGCCGGAGACGATGAGATCAGGAGGATTTTTTAGCAGAACATTCATTCCTAGACGAACACAGTCAGCAGGGGTTCCATTTATCTTCCAAGCTGGGGTATTTTCTTCCCATTTCACTTCTTGGATATGCAAAGGCTCTCTTAGTGTAATACATAATCCGACCCCTGATTTTTCTGTTGCGGGAGCTATGATGCTCACTTGGCAATGATCTTTCAAAGATTTCCAAAGAGAATAAATACCCGGAGCCTCTATACCATCATCATTAGTGATGAGTATCCTTGGTTTTTTTTGCATAGTAGACTTCCTCAACTTAGGTGCTCATTATATCCCTTGTCTCAATAGTTTTGCTAACTAAAAAATGGGGTAAATCATTTTTGATAGGGCATAGCACTTTTTTTATTTGTGAGGAGGGTTACAAACAAGATAGCTAGAAAACTCAAGGTAAATGCAGGAATTAACGCGGGTATTTGCGGTGTAAATAATTTGTTGATATAGGGCCATAGGGCAGAGGATATTCCTCCGAGCAAGATGCCAGCCCAGGCACCGTACTTATTGATTTTGGTGGAATACAAAGAGAGAAGGAGCAAGGGGCCGAACGAAGAGCCAAGGCCAGACCATGCATAGAGCACTAGAGAGTAGATAGTGCTAAACTTGCCATAGGCAATCACAAAAGCCACTAGTGCAACGACTATGACGCCAAGTCTTGAGACGACAAGCAGCTCTCTTGAAGAGGCTGTTTTGTGGAAGAGTCTTTTATAAAAATCTTCTGTTAAACTAGAGGAGAGTACAAGGACCTGCGAGCTCATCGCATTAATGGTGGCTGCGAGTACAGCGCACAGGATAAATCCGATTAAGAAGGGAGGGAAGGTCTCTTTCACCATCTCGATGAATACCTGTTCAGAGTCGTGGAGTCCCGATGTAAAGTAGGCAATACCCACCATCCCGACAAGTGTAGCCGCTGTAAGGGAGATACACATCCAGGTCATGCCAATCCATTTCGATTTGTAGATTTCATGGACGTTTTTTATCCCCATGAACTTAGTGACGATATGAGGTTGTCCAAAGTAGCCAAGTCCCCATCCGGCAATGCCCGAGAGAATGCCCCACCAGGTTTTTTCAGAAAAATCAGGAATGAGCGAGAATGTGAGCTTTTTCAGGTGCATCGCTTGGAAGACGCCATCGAGGTGTCCTACTTTCGGTAGTATGTATAAGGGAACGAAAATGATGACACACATCAGGAATATGCCTTGAAAGAGGTCGATCCAGGCCAAGGTAAGGTACCCCCCAATAAAGACATAGGGAATGACTATGAATATGCCCAGCAGGATGCCCAATTCATAGGGGATGGTAAAGAGAGTTTCAAGAAGAAGGCCGAGTCCAACGAGCCCTGCAGAAATGTAGATCGTATAAAAAACCAGGGACATAATGGCTGTAAATATCCGGATCATGCCGGAGGTGTCTGCGAGTCTACTTTCAAAGTAGGAAGAAAAGGTAAGGCTATTATACTGTTCTGTAGCAACCCGTATTTTTGGGGCTATGAGCTGCCAGTTTAAGAACATGAATACGATGAGCCCCACGGCGGACCATGCATTAAATAGTCCTCCTGTGAAGATCACTGCGGGGTATCCCATGAACAGCCAGCTGCTCATGTCGCTGGCGTGAGCTGCAAGCGCTGTCAGCCAGTAGTTCATTGATCTATTGCCTATGATGAAATCCGTTGCAGAAATATGTCTTCTATAGGAAAGGATTCCTATGGTTAGCAAGATAGCAAAATAGATGACTACAGCAGAAAGTTCATATAGGTACATGCGTATACTAAGCCTGTTTCTAATATTGAATAGTTAAACTTGTATCTATCTGGTTTTCTTTTTTTAGCCAATGAGTTTTTCTAAATAAGTTAGAAACTATCTTGAGGCTTGTTGTTATAAAGAGCTTTTTCAGAGCCGTATTGCAGGCTTGCTTGAGAGAGGTTTTCTCGAATATTGGGATAGGTCTCTTCTAGTAGGGAGATCCACTTTTCTGTTTGTTTTCTAAGGGAGTTTTGTCCTATGGGACATTGACAAGTGATTCTAGCAAAGCCGTACATCTTAGCAAACTCTCTAATATCATCCTCTGCTAGGTAGATGAGGGGGCGGATGATCGTTACTCCATAGTCATGCATAGGGACCTTAGGGAGGTTAGCAGCAAATTCTGCCTTGTGAAAGAGATTCATCAGAAGGGTTTGTATGCTATCGTCTCTATGGTGGCCGAAGGCTATGGTTGTAGCCCCTGCCGCTTTTGCCGCGTCAAAGATCAGCTTTCTTCTTTCCCTGGAGCAGCTATAGCATTCGAGTTTCTCTCTTGTTTGTGTAGAATGGCAGGGAAGGAATTCCACTTGCAGCTCTTTGCATATATTTTGTAAAAAGCCTTCAGTGACAGAGGCTCCGCAAGAAAATTCTCCTCCCACATGGATAGCGCATAGGTCCCAGTCCGGGAATCCCCTCCCTGCGATCGCTTTTAAAAGAAATAATAAAGTAAGGCTGTCTTTGCCTCCGCTTAGGGCGATAGCGATTTTTTTACAATCATCACCCATAGAAAAGTCATAGAGAGCTTTTCTGCAAGTGCTTTCCAGTTTTTTGCCAAGGCCCGTCCATGGGGGGCGGGCTATGGGCAGCGTTGGCTGTAAGGTGGAGAGAAGGTTCATATAAAAATGATTTTTTTTGGTTTTTGCAGGCTATTATATCTCGTCATCTCATATAGGTACAATTAGGAATTTCCATAGACGGAATCAGCGCTTTTCGTTAAAATTTGCTTAAAAAAGGAAGTAAAATGGAAAAAGCTGGAAGAAACGACCCATGTCCGTGTGGATCTGGGAAGAAATTTAAAAAATGTTGCGAGATGAAAAGCCACCCTAAAAAGTTTCAAGCTACGGTCATTTCCCCAGCCGGTGGAGAGTCTCTTGTGCAAAAAGAAGCACAGAAGTTATCTCCCTCCTTGTTCCATAGGATCGTGCAAATACAGAAAAAGGAAGAACCTCCTAGACCGGAGGAACCAAAAAATCCTGTTATGTAGACGGGAATTTTCTTATCCTATTGTAGTTAAAGATTGGTTTTGTTATAAGTTTCACTTCACTTTGCTGGCGTAGCTCAATTGGTAGAGCGCCCGACTTGTAATCGGATGGTTGAGGGTTCAATTCCTTTCGCCAGCATTCTTTTTGATGGGGGTGTCGCATAGTGGCAATTGCAGGGGACTGTAAATCCCCCTCCTTCGGGATTCGTGTGTTCGAGTCACACCGCCCCCATTTTTCTTAGCGGTCTCTTAGTAATTGTTTTCGGTTGTCGGCATTTATCGATTTTGATAAAATGATCTAGTTTTACAAATTATTTGAATTATTTATTTATGATTAGATTTAGAGTTGCGACAGTTTTACTAGTAGCTATTCTATGTGAGATAGCCAATCCATCTTTCGCTAGTACTCAAGAAAAGGAATTTAAGCAGGTTGTTACACCTATTCCTGAAGTTCATGCCTATCTTGAAGAAGCCTTAAATGTCTTGGAGCAATATTCTGTAAGGCGCAATGAAATTTGTTGGGCCACTTTCCGTGAAGAGGTGTTTCAAAGTGCAAAAGGAGCTTCTTGTCCTGCGGAAACTTATGAGGCTATAAGAATTGCTTTGGACCTTCTTGGAGATCATCACAGTGTTTTTTTAACTCCAAATGAAGTTGAGAAATATAAAGATAGCAAGCCGAGAACTATTAAAGAAATAGAAGGATTTCTTATTGAGGATCAAATTGCTTATCTCAAAATCCCTTCTTTTGCGTCTTTTTCTGCTGAATCAATGAACGAGTACGCTTCAAAAGTACAAAATATTATCTGCAAGCTCGATACAAATCAGGTCAATAAATGGATCATCGATTTACGGGGAAATAATGGAGGGAACATGGCTCCAATGCTGTTAGGTCTGGCCCCCTTTTTAGATAAAAAAAGCATAGAGATGGCTTTTGGAGTAGAGGATCCAAATGAAGGTGCTGTACTCTACAATGGATCTAGTATTAAATTTGAAGGAGGGGATTTTGATCCTTGTGTTTTGAGCAGTACTCCTTATCACATAAAAAATCCTTCTTCTCCTATTGCAATACTTTTAGATGAGAAAACTGCAAGTTCTGGGGAAGCTGTAGCAATTGCCTTTTTGGGGAAAGAGCATACTCGTACATTTGGGCAACATACAGGCGGGTACACTTCTGGCAATAGTCCTTTCTTTCTTAGTGATAGAGCCCTCATCTGCCTTTCGGTTTCTTACATGAGGGATCGTCTAGGAAGAGTATACAAAGAGGGAGTAGTGCCCGATGTAATTATTGAAGATGAAGGTGCTCAGATAATACATTCTGCTGTGGAATGGCTAAAACAGCAAGAGCATAACTAATAGGCCCCTGTGCATTGAAAGGAACGTTTTAGAAAATACATGAGTTATCTTCCCAAAGCGGCAATGCTCGCATTTGAAGGCGAATCTCCAACCCATGTGTTGCCGTGTCCGTGAGAAGCTGGAGTTATTGAGATATAAACATTTTGGCCTAGATCATTCAAAAAGCGAAGAAGTCTTTCCAATGAAAAGTCTGCAAGATATCCACGAAGAAGTAAGGAGATCTTCGGTTGACTGATTTTAAGGACTTTCGCAGCCTTTTCTTGAGTGAGCTTCTTTTTCTTAATCGTCTCGTGTATTTTCATGGCGACTTTTGCCTTTGCCATAGATTCTTCAGGATTGTGAATGCCGAGATCAGCAAACACGTTCCCGGAGCTCTCCGTAAACTCAACATCTCCTAAACGTCTTTTTTTTAGCTTTTTTGTTTTCATTTTTTTTTCCTTTTTGAGCTCCTTATAAAGATTTCTGGCTTCCCTAAAACGCTTTTCTATCATTCCCATCTCTTGTTTTGGCGTTGCTATCCCTGATTTTGATTTCTTTTGAAAAGCATGCAAAACAAACACGTACTCATTGATTTCGATAAAAATATGAGTGGCGGTTAGTGAGGAAGTGCGCTCAGACGATCCAGGCCGGCATCAATAAGGTCGTCAATGGTTTTGCTGATCGACTTATGCAAGACTTTAGCAGCTTTGGCCACATGGTAGTGGCGTTGGCTAGTTGTTCTATAGGCAATCTGTCCCTTGAACTGCTCTTTTTTAATCGGTTCCGGAATGGGTTCTTTGTTCTTGAGATAAAGTCTCACAGCGCCTGCAATAGCGTCTCTGATTTCTCGCATGCCCTCCTCAACAGTCTCTGCATCGGTGCACACTCCGGGGAGTTCATTGACGCGGATGATGTAGTAGTGCGTGCCCTTGTGGGTTTCTTGCTCAATGGTGTACGACCAATTGAGGCTCATATAATATTTAACGTCTTTCTTAGTAGCCATGATCTATTAACACCTCTTTTAGGTCTGCAATTTGATAAGGCAAGAGCTGCGGGCGGCGCCTAATTGAGATGTTTCTTAGGTATCCCTTCTTCCTGAAGATATGATGAGATCCACGGATTTCTAACCGAAAGCCCATCTTTAGAAGGAGTCCCTCTGCCTCGTCGTAAGAGACATCTCTGCCGTCCAGGATTTTCTGTGCCAGCTTTTGCAATTTGCTCATGTTCTCATGATATCAAAATCGATATCAACTGTCAATAGGCAAATGGGACATTGGTGGGACGGCAACAGTCAAAAACTGGCTACTTCAAACAATCTAGCTCAACACATTAGTTGTCATAAGTAGCTGTACGTTAAATTGATGGTGGTTGAGTGCAGTTGTTGCTTGTTGGATTCCGGCAGACTGTAAATCCCCCTCCTTCGGGATTCGTGTGTTCGAGTCACACCGCCCCCATTTTTCATAGACAAAATAAACTAGGATACTTCAGGGGGGATTCCGTCTAAATTTCACGGTGCTTTCGATTAACTTAACGAGGGGATTTAGGATTCTTTAGGTAAATAGAGCTGTCCCTAAATCCTTCACTAATTCTTTGTTGAAACCATTTTTTTGTATATTGAATCGGTAGGGGAGGTTTTTTAGTGTTTTTGCCAATTCCCTCTAGGATTTCTTCAAGAGACATTCCTCGTGAACTGAGATTAAGAGCTCCCAATGCCCTAATCGGGGCCATGTCGGACGTTGCAAAATAAAATCGTGAGGTGTCGGAAAGTAAAATTGCGAGAGCTTCTCGTTCGCCTCTGTCGATTGAGAGTAAAAAATTAGCCGATAGTTTTTGAGAGACTTTTTGGTAATTTTCTATAAGCGCATCAATCCGCATTACTTTTTTTTCTTCAATCCAGGTAGAAGGGCATAGAGCCGTTTTGTTTTCTTCACCGAAATAGAATAGCTCATCTTCAACAATGGTTCCCGGTAATATGACCTTATGAGCATTGCATATAGATTTCCATTGGTTTAACTCATGTGCTGCAATAACAGTTACTGCATCAAGTATTATTTGCTTTGATTTCTTTGTCATGTGTTAGGCAGAGTCCTTTTTCTGATAAATACCGAGTAACGTCGCGTAATTTTATGCATAACATTTGTGCTAACCGAGCTTGTGAAAGAAGGCCTTTTTCATAGGCAAGATATGCTAATCGAATGAATCTATTTCCAAAAGGTGAAGTTGTTTGAATGGCTTCCTTGAATGTAGATCTATCTATTTTTATAAAATCCTTGTCTGAAAGAGTTTTTTGCACTGATTCTGTATGGATAATATTTAGATAATTTAACCTGTATAGAAAAGCTGTTGTAGAAACATTATATTTTCTTGCCAAGGTAACAATAAAGGGGTAGGTTAATTTGTTTTCTTGAATATCGAGAGTGATCATTCGTTGAGGCATTAACAAGGCCGCAGCAAAGGCTTCAGCGGTTTTTTCGTTTTTATTGAATAACTTCTTGTCTTTTCTTAGGGTGTCAATGAAAGGTTGGTTCCAGGTAATTAAATGAAATAGCTCATGAGCTATAGAGAAAACCTGTCTCCAGGGTGCTTCATTTTGGTTGATAACGATTATGGATTTGTCATTTTTGCGATAGCAGGCTGCTGAGCCTTCTTCTAATGGGCGAGTAATAATCAATACTCCGAAATCTTCTTCTAGTCGTTTTGCTAATATCGCACCTGGATAATCGCCTAGTTGCAAGTCTCTAGAAATCTTTTCCGCTACGATATTAGCCCATTTGGGGTTTATCAGATCGGCATTGCAATTTTCTATTGGTAAAGGTTTGAATGTCGAGGTCGAAGAGGTGTTCATTAGGTTTTCAAGTAATTGATAATCTTCGATGTGCTGAGTAATGTTGCTTTCTTCTTGGAGAAGGAGGGTTGAATTGTCGGGAATCTGTCTCCAAAGTACTGTTGCTTTTGTTGATTTTAAAATTGATTCCTCTGAGTATAAAGACTCAGGAGATACCTTTAGAATCTCAGCAAATTTTAGAAGTTCCCATGTTTTTATGTCTTGTGTTGCATTTTCAATAGCTACAATAGACGTGTGGCTTTTCCATCCCATCAAGTTGGCTAGTTCTTGTTGAGATAGTTCTCGATTTTCACGGGCTTCTTTGATCCTTTTGGCTATAACATCGCGTTTCATGGTTCCCTTTTGTCTTTTTCTGTGACAGATTCTTTACTTTTACTATAGCAAATCCGTTTATTTTTGTCATTTTTTATGACATAGATTTATAAAATACTGAATTTAAGCGTATTATAAATTTTGATTTTTCATGTGTTTTGCAGGAATTATGCCTTTCCCCTATAAGGAGGTACGCATTTGTCGGATGAACTGAATTTATTTTAAATGTGCCATTTGTGTGCCTTTTTCTAAATCCATAAACGGATGATCATAAAAAGTAATAATTTATGTGCTGCTTTGGTAGTGTAACATCGTTTCTGTAAATTCAGAGCAAGGACTTTTTTGAGGTATAAAAGCCTAGAAAAGAAAAAGGTCTGAGATCAAAATTCTTCTTTTCAAACTGCTTCAAAGAAAGGAAAGGAGAATATTTATGATTTCAAACCAATTGAAGGATACCTTAGTTGACCAAATAATTAAAGGACTAATCGGGCAAGGAACGGAGGGGTTAAAGCCGGTTTTAGAACTTTTACTTAACACAGCTATGAAAGTGGAAAGAGAGGGTTTTCTTGGAGCTAGTTCCCATGAGAGAACAGAAGAAAGGAAAGGTTACGCAAATGGGTACACGCCTAAAGAGCTTCAGATAAGAATGGGGGCTTTAGACCTAAAGGTGCCGCAAGTCAGGGGTCTGGGTTTTTATCCTCAAAGCATTGAAAAAGGAACGCGTTCAGAAAAAGCCTTAAAGCTAGCGATAGCGCAGATGTATTTGGAGGGGGTGTCAACCCGAAAGGTGCAAGATATTACAGAAAGGTTGTGCGGCTATGAGGTAAGCTCAACCCAGGTGTCCAGAATAACACAGGAGTTAGATGGGCAATTCGAGGCATTCAGAAATCGACCCATAGGAGAGATATGCTATTTAGTTTTTGATGCGATATACCTCAAAGTGCGCCATAGCGGCTCAGTCATAGACATGGCGATCCTTCTAGCCTATGGAGTAAACCCGGAAGGGAGAAAGGAGATTTTGGGGGCATCAGCAAGTCTATCTGAGGCGAAAGTGCATTGGAGGGAATTTTTACAACATCTGACATTACGTGGAATGAGAGGCCTTCGACTAATCATTAGTGATGACCACTCTGGTTTAAAAAAGGCTCGAATGGCAGTTTTCCCCTCAGTGCCATGGCAACGATGTCAATTCCATCTTTGCCAGAATGCACAGAGTTATGCGCCCAAGAAGTCCATGAGAGTAGAGATAGCAGAGGTAATGAGAGAGATTTTTCAAAGTCCTACTCTTGAGATAGCCATGGAGATGAAGCGTAAGGCAATAGAAACATATGAGAAAAGAGCTCCTGAGTTTTCTAAGTGGCTTGAGGCTAATATTGATGAGAGTCTAACTGTGTACCAGTTTCCTAAGGAGCACTGGAAAAAAATAAGGACCTCGAATGGAATAGAACGTGTAAACCGGGAAATTAAGCGACGGACAAGAGTAGCTGTTCTGTTTCCGAATAAGGAGTCGGCCCTCCGTCTTGTAACAGGAGTGATAATAGAGATTCATGAGGAGTGGGTAACAAATAGACCATATTTAGATATGAGTCCGTTACTAAGTAAGTACGAGAAAAAAGAATAGTGGCAGAGGGGAAAAGAAGAATTTAAGAGAATTTACAGAAAAACAGTTGCTTTATCGTTTATGGTGGTCATGGTAATGGTTTCCCTGTGCGGCGTGGGCGTTTTCTTATGGGAGTCTCATAATATTTTTTCTTAATTGGAGTTACAAAAACATAGAGCTACCAAGAGTGGCTAATCCTCTCTTGACATAGAGCTACCACCAAGAGCGGCTAATCGTTTGTTAAGAGTGGCTAATCGTCTATTAAACATAAATAAAGAAACGTTTTTTGTTTTATTTAATTTTACCAATTCTTTTGCGTTAATATTTCTGATCGAGCCGATAAGAAACCCTTTTATAAATCTTTTAGGATCTCTTTCAGCCTCTTCTGGAGAAATAGTATAACTGTCTTTGAGAAATCTATTTATTTCTCTGTCATATAGTCTAGGATTTCTTGCAGCAATAACGTGTATGTCATCTTGAGGGGTTCTTTCACGATTGTAGAGCTCGATAAATTGCTGATTGATTTCTCTTTCAGTTAAGGGTTTTTTGAATCCATGAGAAGTAAAGAGTTGGTTGCCATCTGCATCGTCTCCAATGTAGATAACATTCCATCCGCCGCCACATCCTTCAGGGTGCTTATTTCCGTACCAAAAAACTCCATCAAAATGACATTCATCTCCAATCTGAAGGGGTCGTTTTCCGAAAACACCTTCTATTCCTTGTTTTGAAGCTTCTGTGAAATCAGCCAAAAATGAAATTGGACCACCATCACCTGTGATACCATGCCCCCCTATAATTAGGGGAGCCCCAGAGTCTGAACCAAAGGCTTGGTTAAATTTATCCTCTCCAATAATGTCTAAAATGCACTTGTAGTAACAGGCAGTGGTCGCATTTCCACAATCGGCTACGGTAGGACCATTAAGGAAACTCATAAGAGCTTCAGAGGCTTTTTTCCCTTCCCTTAATTTGAAGGTAAATCTTCCTGTTTTTTCAAAAAATTCATCTTTTGCATACCCTGTAGAGAGCGATTGATCCATCTCAGAATCAATCTCATCTATTAGGTGTTTTCTTTCATCTCTTAGGTGTTTTCTGTAGTCATTGGGAAACCAGATCCCTCCGTCTGCCAACTCGTGTTTATTAAAAAACTGCCCCATAGCGGTAATAACGCCATAGGAAATAGCTTTAGTCATGCTGGCCACTTCTTCCTGGCTGACGGGTTCTTCTAAATCAACAGAACGTAAGGCAGTAAAGGGAAGAGGTTTAGGAGAACTCATGAATGAGAAATTTGATAAGAGTTCAGGATTATACTGAGCCTTAAATTTTTTATCCTGTTTGTCCGATTCTTGGCTGATCACATTCCCAACGTGGATACCAGCTAAACCAATAAACCAAATTCTTTTTGAGTAATTCCTAATAAATGTGCACATAAAGACTCTATTAATTATATAATATAGTTTTCAAATTAAGTTATAATTATACAATTATTTAGATAAAAAGTCGATGGTGATTTATGGTGCTGACATACACACGCTCTAATGAT
>JAHFTP010000171.1 GCA_023265495.1 Chlamydiota bacterium | reverse complement strand
GAGTGGATCTCTTTTAGGATTTCTTCTTTTGATTTGAGCTCTGTGTGGATGAGCTGAAAATCTTCTAATGTTGGCGCCCGGGTAAATACAGCATTTTTTGCTAGGACGTAATGGATTCTCTGCCCGCAGACGGCAGGTAGGGGATAGGTTGTGCCCAAGAGGGAAAACTCCTCAGAGGAGTAGCCCGTCTCTTCTAGCAGCTCTCTTTTTGCCGTTTCAAAGGGGGATTCTCCCACGTCAATCTTCCCTCCGGGAAATCCGTAGAGCCATTTCATCGTAGGGTGGCGATATTCTTTAAGTAGGAGAATTTGTTTATTTGCCGTCTCTGCGATGATCACAGCAGCCTCCGGTGCTGCAACGAGGACCGTATAGTGGCGTCTTAGCCCATGGGGTAGTTGCAGGAGATCGACACGCACATCAAAGTATCCGCTGTAGGCTATTTCGCTGTTTTTTACTTCAGGAATCGGGATGTTGGGGATTTGCATGGCGCAGTTCCTTGGTTAGTCGGTTATGCCATTTTTCTTCTTCTTTTGGCAGTTTAGCAAAATGGCAGAATAATACAACTTGTCTTAACAAGGAGATTTTTTCCCACAAGAAGAGAGAAGGATAAGGAACTTTCTCTAAGGAACGATTCCCTTGGAGAAAAAGAGAGAAAAGGGAAGTTTCTCCCCCCTGGAAAAAGGCTTGAGCGCTCTCTAGCCCTTTGCTTTGCACTTCCAGACATCCCGTCAGGAAAAAAAGAGGACTTTTGGGATCGTCTGTAAACTTGGGAGGAATAGTTTCTAAAAAGGAAAGAGCTTTTTCCCTCTGATTTGCTTGAAGGAGAGCTTCAAAGTAGAGCGAAGCTTTTTTCTCTATGTCCTCACTTGAAAAATAGTCTTGTTTTTTTTCAAAGAAGGAGAGAACTATTTCCGGCTTTTTGTAGAGGAAGGCTTTTTCTAATAGGTAAAAAATCGCTCTTTTTCTAGAGAAACTGCAAGAAGAAGAGAGGGCCTCTAAGTCGCGGGATATATGAGAAGGGCTGTGGTGGAGGATGGTCTCTATGCATAGAGTCCTTTCCACATCATTTTTTAGGTAGTGGAGATTTTCTTCTACCCACTTCTTATATCCCAGCTGCAGAAGAAAGAAAAGGGCGTTAGAGGTCATGAGAGGGGAGGGGCTCGTCTCGATGATTTCTACTAACGTTATGGGCTTGGCAAGCCAAAAAGAAAGGATGATGCTCAGCTCCAAAAATCCTTGGGCTTCGCTGCTCGTTTCTAGGTGCTCTAGAGGCGGAAGGTGTTTAACGAGACTGTGGAGAAGAGCTAAGCTTTCCTCTTTATGAAATTGCTCGGGGTATTGTCGCAAGGTGAGCAGCATGAATTGATACGTGGCCAGGCGATCTTTGCAAGAGGACTCATGCAGCCGAAACGATAGCTGTTCCGTGATAAGAGGGAGAAGGGGATGGTTGTAGTATTTGCGCAGGGCAAGCTCTAAGCATTTCACTTCTTCTTCTAGCTCGTTGCTTGCCTTATAGACGAGGGATTTGCCTAAATATTCTAATGGAGCTCCAGGAGTTGTTCTTAGTTTGCCAAACTCTTCTAGTGCTTGTTGTAAAGACGCTTGTTTCTGTTTTGCTTTTTTCTGATGGCCCGCCTCTTCAATCAGGGTGATGCCGGCGCGGAAAAGAGCTTCTCTCGCTTCTATCTGTCCGGGGAAGGAGCTGGCAATGCTTCTATATTCGAGAAGGGCCTTGGTAAATTGTTTGTTAGCAAGAAACGCATCAGGTATGGCAAGGCAGCTGACTTGCATGTCTTGGCTACTCGAGGATACTTGTAAGGTTCCAAGATTTAAGTCGACATCTCGTAAAAATAGGCCGACCTGGTTACCAAAGAGGGGAAGGCGATGGAGATAATCCAAAACAACCGTGCCATCGAGATAGACTTTGATGTGATGATCCGCAATTTCTATTTGCAGAGAATGGGTTACCTTCTCTTTGAGAAATGTTGCGGGGTTGGAAAGAACTTCTGCGTAGGAGCGGAAAAGAAAACAGCCGGGGTGTTTTTCTGACCCTATCCATAGGCAAAAACCATCTTCTAACAGTCCTTTCCTTTCAGATCGCTCAGGTATGCAAAGCCAAAGGCCAAGGCCTTGGCTGGCAGCTCCTACGCGTACCTGCGTGTCTATTTGCATATTGCCCCTTAAGAACTGCTTGGAGATGCTTAAGTTCACCCACTCCATCAGCTCCGAGGATCCTGTAATAGCGAGGTGTTTGGCTAAAAGGATGTTTTCTTGGAATTCCCAGTCTTCTTTTTTTCCGGGGTCTAGAGAAAAACACTTGGACCACTGTGCTTTTCCTTCAATATAGCTGGAAAGGTCTTCTACAATTTGTGATACCTGGCCATATCTATTTCTTTCCTCAGGTTCCAGACATTTTTTAGCGATATTAGAAAGCCTTACCGGGATATCCCTGTAAGGAGATCTCTCTCTGGGATCTATCCATTTCTCTTGACGGATCGTCTTTTTTACCGTTTGCATATCTTTGCGGGGAAAGGGAAGCCTCAGTGTGAGAAGTTGATATAAGATCACTCCCAAGGCGTAGATGTCTGTAGAAACAGAGGATGGGGCTCCTTTGAACCGCTCCGGAGGAAGATAAGATAATGTTCCAGGGATTTTTCCTGGCATGGTAAGGTCTGAATAGGATCCTTGGTCAGGAAGTAATCCATCATCTGATGGTTTGTCGATAAAGTCTGCAAGTCCCCAGTCGAGCAGAAGAACTTCTCCATATTTCCCTACCATGATATTTTCTGGTTTTATATCTCTATGAAGGACTCCTTTTGCATGGGCATAGGCTATGGCCTGGCAAATGGGTAGAAAGGTCCTCATTAGTGCAGGGATTGAGGATCCTATGGGGTGTGTGGCTCTTCCTTTTTTTTCTTCTTCTTGCGTTGTGCGCAGGATTTGTTTGAGGGTCTCTCCCTCCACCAGAGGCATCGTATAGTAGAGCTCGCTCGGATAGATATGGAAAATGGGGATGATAGAGGGGTGGGATAGTTTTGATGCAAGTAGGGCCTCTCGCAAAAACCTTTCCCTTAAGGTAATATTTTCTGCTAAGGAAGGTTTCATCTTCTTCAAAGCAACCTTTCTATTACCCTTGGGATCATGGGCAAGATACACCTCCCCCATACCGCCGGTGGCCAGCAACTTTAGGATGGTATAGTCGCCGAGGTGCCAAGGAAAATTTAGGGTTTCTGTCTGGCTATTGTTCATAAAAAGAAGCTCCCTTATTACTGAGCATTATTTCATGGCAGGGTATAAAAATATAATCAAGGGAATATTTTTGCGTTTTTGCAGGATTTATTGCTCAAAAATAGGTAAATTGGCACCATTTTTTTCTACTACTGGGAGTTTGTCTATGTCTGAAAAAAGAAAGATTATATTAACAGGGGATCGTCCGACAGGTTCTTTACATCTAGGACACTACGTAGGTTCTTTGAAAAATCGAGTGGATCTGCAAGAGAGCTGCACACAGTTTGTGATGATAGCTGATGCGCAAGCGCTTACCGACAATGCAGACAACCCCATGAAAGTAAGAGACAATGTATTTCAAGTGGTACTTGATTATCTAGCGGTTGGCATTGACCCTATAAAAACCACCATATGTATTCAGTCGCTTCTTCCCCAGCTTCCCGAGCTTACCCAGTATTATCTTAATTTAGTCACCTGGAATAGGCTCAAACATAATCCCACCGTCAAGCAAGAGATGAAACAAAAAGGCTATGATGAGAGCGTCCCTGCCGGGTTCATGGTGTATCCCGTTAGCCAGGCTGCGGACATCACTGCATTCAAAGCAGACCTCGTGCCTGTGGGGGAAGATCAGCTCCCTATGATTGAGCAGACCAATGAAATCGTTCGCCATTTCAACCGCACCTATAAAAAAGAGGTGCTTGTCGAAGCGAAGGCTCTGATTCCTTCTATCGCAAGGCTTCCTGGAACGGATGGACAGGCCAAAATGGGGAAATCTCTCGGCAATTGCATCTATCTGG
>JAHFTP010000025.1 GCA_023265495.1 Chlamydiota bacterium | reverse complement strand
CAATAGAATGCTTCGTAGCTCGCTGTCTTGCTTCATAGTACCTCGATGTTTGATAATCAACGAGATATGGTTGCATTTCAGCGAGTTTTTTTCTTTAAATCATTTTTTGTCGTGTACAAAGGAGTTTTTTAAAAAGAAAACATCAACGTATTGTATATTAAATACTTAGAAAACTACGGACCCGGTCGGCACGAATTCGAACCTTTTCTCAGATTCCCATGCAGGTGAAAATTCCCTGTCATCAGACTTTGCCAATCTATCAGGTACTCGCTTCAAAAATCAAAGAATTAAAGGTTCTGGGACTTTCTAACAACGAAATTGCAATATGCCTTAAGATTTATAAGAAAACTGTAGTAAAAGGACTAGCTTATTTTGAAGATTTTAGCATTTCTAAAAACTGATTTAATTTATCTGAAAACCCCTCGGCTTTGGCCCATTTTTCAACACTGCTCTTATCAATAATGCATCCCTGCGCAACCAGAATTGCTTGATCAAGAGCCTGGATATCATTCCAGTAAAAAAAGGAGGCCAGCCTATCTTTGACACAGTCAGTGGGAGAGAGTAACTGCAATCTACCTGTTTCTGTTCTCAACGTTTGGAACTTATGAATAGCCTCATTTCCTACTGTTATCGGCGGATTTACAAAATCGATTAAATAAGGACAATTTTCATGACTAAAACTCCTACCGAGTCTTTTGAAACCAAATTCATTAAGAATTTTCTCAACAGGTTTCAGCTCCACATATGTTGCAAAATCTACATCCATAGATTGATAACGATTCTCGCTATAAATAGATACGCAGGCTCCACCTACTAATACTACATCAATGTTATGATTTTTGAGTGTTTCGTATACAAAACAAGCAAGTTCTTTTAGAGTGATATTTGCAAAATCTATTTTCTTCATGGTCTACAGAGGTTTCCCTGTTTTACGAGGACGTTTTCGCCGTGTAGTTTGATAATGAGCTATTCGTATATCTTCCGGAAGATACCCATAAGCTTTTTCAGCAAGCGATTGAACTTCTTTCAAAAACGGGTATCTTGGATTCCATTGAAATACTCGAGTTTTCCCTTCCAAAAAACTTACCAATAATCCACCTTCTTCTAGCTTTCGCAGTGTTTTTTGTATCGGATCTAATGAGGAATTAAAACAACGACGAAGTTCTGTGGCATTCGCCTTACCATGTAAACAAAGATACATTAATATCTTTTCAACGTTCTTATTAGAGAAAAGGTACTCGAGCATATTACACCTACATAATAGGTTATGTTACCGATCTTATAGGTGGATTGTCAAACAAAAAAAACGAGCTGCAAAAAAACAGAACAAAACTCATTGAAAGTAAATGAGATAGAAAACTACGGAGGAGGTGGGATTCGAACCCACGAAACACTTATCATGTTTACACGCTTTCCAAGCGTGCTCCATCGGCCACTCGGACACTCCTCCGTACAAGGAAAATTATGGGTCGGGAGTTTATCTGCTAGAGCAATATGCTTCAAGAACATTCTAGCATTTCCTCTTGCAATAATATCCCTTTCGATCGAACATAGATCCCATTAACTCGCACAAACTCATGAAAATATATCGTTTATTTTTTGTTTTGCTTCTTTGTGCCTTTGGCGCTTGTACGCATAGTCCCTCATTGCCGCAGAAACCCATAGTGTTGGTAAGCCTCCCCCCTTATATGGGACTTGTAGAGAGTATTGCCCAGGACAAGGTTGACGTCGTCTCTTTGACTCCAGAAAAAGCCAATCCCCATCTCTATGAACCTAGCCCTAAGCAACTTCAACAAGCACTTACGGCTAAGCTCTGGATTCGTATTAACGAACCTTTTGAACGTAAGTTGCTGACTTTATTTAAAGAAAAGACAGCAAATATGCACATAGTAAACCTATCCGATAAAATGGAGCTCTTAAGTCCCTGCTGCGAGCATGATCACCACCATCACAGCGAAGAGGAAAAAGATTTTCACATTTGGCTCAGCCCTCGCCTTTTGCAAAGCCAGATCCAGGAGATTTGTGAAGCTCTCTCTGAAGTCGCCCCCGAACACAAAGATCTTTTTACAAAAAATACACAGATCCTACTGGGCGAGGTGCGAGACCTAGACAGCAGCATTTCTGGGCTTCTTTCCCCCCTTTCAAATAAATCCATACTTGTATCACACCCGGCATTTAGCTACTTTTGTAAGGACTACGGCCTTACACAGTACTCGACAGAAATAGAAGGGAAAGACCCTCTTCCTAGAGACATCACCCATCTCTTAGAAAAAACAAAGCGCTCCCCTCCGCGCATCGCCCTTTTGCAAACACAATACAACAACAAGGGAACGGAGATCATTGCACGGGACCTGCAAATACCCACTTTTACTATCGATCCTTATCAAAAGGATGTCTTGCAGACGCTTAGGCAAATCACCTATTTTTTAGCCGAGGCAGATGACTCCTAGCCCCCCTATTGTCCAATTTGATAACGTCTCCTTCTCTTATGAAAAAGACTGCATTCTGCAAGATGTCTCAATCAAGATCTGCGACAAAGAATTCATTGGAATATTCGGTCCCAACGGAGGAGGGAAAACAACCTTCTTAAAGCTTTTGATGGGTTTTCTAAAGCCCACCAAAGGGAAAATCTCCTTGTACCAAGCAGACCCGAAAAACCATCAAAATCAGATAGGATATGTACCTCAAATAGCAAGACTCGACAGACAGTTCCCTATCACCACACTCGAACTTGTGCTGATGGGAGCCCTCTCTTCTTGCACCCTACTGGGAAGATATCCTCCGCATATGAAAGAAAAAGCCTTGCACCTCCTCGAAAAAGTCGATCTGATTGAAAAAAGAAACAGCCCCTACGGCACTCTTTCTGGAGGACAAGCACAAAGAGCGCTCATTGCAAGAGCTCTTCTTGGCGATCCCAAGCTTCTTTTGCTTGATGAACCAACAGCAAGCGTCGACCCTTTGCGCGAAGAAGAGATTCTAAAAATCCTGCTCGATCTCAAGGGGAAAATAACGATTATTATGGTCACTCATGACCTGCAAACCATCTTGCAAAAGGTGGAAAGATTTTTATGTATTCATAAGCACATCCACTCCTTCCTCCCCTCTGAGGTATGTGAGCATTTTGCTCTAGGCTTATACCACACCCCTATCTCTTTTGGCAGGTCCTGATATGGAACTATTTCATCCATTTATTCTTTTTGCCCTTTTGGCAGGAATAGCTGCTTCTTTTGCAAGTGGCATCGTCGGTTCGTTTATAGTATCTAAAAGGATCGTGTTTATAAGTGGCAGTATTGCCCACTCCGTTCTTGGCGGGATGGGGATTTTTCTATGGCTGCGCAGGACTTATAACCTCACTCTTCTTACCCCCTTGCAAGGAGCTCTCCTTACTGCACTGCTCTCTGCCTTAATTATCGGATGGGTACACTTCAAATTCAGAGAAAGAGAAGACACTATCGTGGCGGCACTTTGGTCGACAGGAATGTCCTTAGGGGTGATTTTTATCTCTTTGACTCCGGGATATAATGTGGAGCTTATGAACTTTCTTTTTGGCAATATCTTATGGACAACACAGAGCGATCTTACCGCGCTTTATATACTCGATGTTGTCGTTATTGGAGTAACGCTGCTTTTGTATAGACGTTTTCAAGCGATTTGCTTTGATGAAGACCAGTCTACACTGCAAGGTGTATCTGTTCCCTTGTACTACATTATTTTACTATGTCTTGTGGCCATATCTGTCGTATTACTGATTCAAACGGTAGGCTCGATCCTAGTCATCACTATGTTAGCCTTGCCGGCAGCTGTTGCCGGCAGTATGACGCACAACCTGCACAAGATGATCGTACTAGCCATCCTATTTGGTTGTCTATTCAGCTTAGTGGGCACCTACGCAGCTTTCTTATTAAACTGGCCACCAGGGGCTACTATTGCCTTGCTATCAGCCTTTATCTATGCCCTTTCTTTGACCAGGTCAAGATTGAGAAAAATCAGATGATTTTTCTTTACATGGACAAATAACGCTTCCAAAAAGCTTTCCATCCACTCATTTTCTTTGAGCGGTGCATTTTTGTAGATTTTTTGCTTCTTCTTGTGGTTTTTTTCATATTCCCCCCATCATCTTTTTCGAATCATCCTACCGGACGGCCACTCTTCGCCTTCCATCTTTGTTTCCAAACCATTTAGCAGATCTTTCTTTTTACTATGGTGCTGTATGGTGAGTTTAGATGCTTTTTTCTTGGAACATCTCTTTTCTATCTTACTCATAGACACCCTAATTATGTTTTATCAATCTATATTTTAATAATAAGATTAAAAATATTTATAGTTCAATAGTATTTATTCGTATTTAATGAAATTCTATGTTTAAACGACTAAAGGTAAAGTTAATAGAAAAAGCAAACATTTTATAAATCAGACACATAAGATTTGCTAAAGCGATCTTTTTTAGAGAATTTCTATTCTTCCACTTTTGCGCTTGACTTTGAAAAATTCCTTGCTTTATCATCTTCCCTTTCCTCTCCAGAGAAATTCGCAAGAGAATTCTTCTCTTAATTATTGATGAACATGTAGGAGGTCAAAATGTACGCAATTATAGAAACGGGTGGGAAACAATATCGCGTAGAGAAAGGCGATATTATTGATGTAGAACTACTTAACGGAGCAGAACAAGGAAAGCCTGTTGAGTTTAACCATGTTCTTTTTGTAAACAGTGGAAGCGATGTAAAGGTTGGAAAGCCCTATATTTCTGCATCCCTAGTACGCGGGGAACTACAGCAAGAAGTAAAAGGTCCTAAAGTAGTCTCTTTCAAATACAAAAAGAGAAAAGGATTTAGAAGAAAAGTGGGTCACCGTCAGCGCTACTGCCGCGTGAAAATTACCGACATCGTAGGTTAAAGGAGTAAATAATGGCACATAAGAAAGGTCAGGGCTCAACAAGAAACGGTAGAGACTCTAATGCACAGCGCCTAGGCATCAAAGCCTCAGGAGGCCAGTTTGTTACAGCAGGAAGCATCCTCATACGTCAAAGAGGGACAAAATGGATTCCTGCAAAGAATGTAGGCAGAGGTCGTGACGACACGCTGTTTGCTCTCATTGATGGGGTCGTGACTTATAGAAAATCGGATCGCACATACGTATCTGTTCTTCCTGCAGCTTAAATTCCTAAAAAAAAAAGCCTTTCCCCTCTGTTTTACAGAAGGGAAAGGAAATAGCACCTCTTACTTTTAGTGTTCATATATGTTTATAGATCGTGTGACTTTTACTCTCTCAGCCGGCAAAGGCGGAAACGGCGTAGTAGCTTGGCGAAGGGAAAAATACATCCCTAAAGGCGGGCCTACGGGTGGAAATGGGGGCAAGGGAGCCTCTATTACGCTGCGCGCAGAAAGCCAGATTTCTTCTCTTGAAGGCTTAAGAAATAAAAGGATCATACAAGCAGAACATGGTCTTCCTGGAGGGAGCAGCCTAAAACAAGGCAGGGCCGGCAAGGACCTGATTCTATCCGTCCCCTGTGGAACTCTTGTTAAAGATGCTCACAGTAAAGAGGTCCTCTACGATCTCACTGAAGAGGGGCAGGAGTGTCTCCTATGTAAAGGAGGCAAAGGGGGTAAAGGAAACGCCCATTTTAAATCCCCTACACACCAAGCTCCTACCACCTTCACAGAAGGCACGCCAGGAGAGCGCAAAGAGATAGAGCTAGAACTTAAACTCATAGCAGATGTAGGACTCGTCGGCATGCCCAATGCCGGGAAATCCACACTGATGAAGGGCATTACGCATGTGCCAGTAAAAATTGCGGCCTATCCGTTTACTACACTTTTTCCCAACCTTGGCTTTCATCGATGTGAAGATCGATCCAAAATACTGATTGCTGACATCCCGGGCATCATAAAAAATGCACACCAAAATAAAGGTCTTGGATTTGCCTTTTTAAAACACATCGAAAGGACATCCGTTCTAGTCTACATCATCGATGGCTCCGGATTTGAAGGAAGAGATCCCTGGGAAGATTTTTCTACCTTATTAGAAGAAGTGAAAGCCTACAAAAATGAGATGCTAGAAAAGCCCTTCTTTGTCGTCCTAAATAAGATGGATATGGAAGGAGCCGAAGAGTATGTCGCCGCTTTCAAAGCAAAATTCCCCTACGATCCCTCTCAACTATTCCCTATTTCCGCAATAGAAAATATTGGCATCGATGCGCTCATGCAAGCGCTAGAAAAGATTCTTTGCAAACAGCAGCTCCTTCCCGCAGTTTAAACTTTTTCCAATGCTTTTTCTGCTGGTGTCTCAAACTGGAAATAGGCATTGCTGTCCGCTACTACTTCTTTAGAAAGACCTGCAACGCCGATGAAATTCGTCACAAGCATGAGGGCAATAGAAATATCTGCCAGCATCCAAACGAGATCTACCTGTGCTATAGCACCAAAAGGGATGAGCACAAGATAGAAATATTGAAAAGCCTTAGCACTCTTTTTTCCCCAAAGATAGCTCGCTGCTTTATCTGCACAGCAACCCCAAGCAACCACTGTAGTAAAAGCAAACATAGTAAGAGAAGAGACAACAATAAAGCTCCCGATGTGAGAGCCAAAAACCTGTGTAAAAGCATAAGTTACCATGTTCGTACTCTGCAAGTCCGGCTGATGGAAAGCTCCTGTGACAAGTAAAATTAATCCTGTCGTTGTACAGACAATCATGACAATAAAAGGGGCTACCAAAGTCACCATTCCATCTACAATGGGGTTTGTCGTTCTAGCACTAGACTGCAAAATAGGAACAATTCCCGTCCCTGCATCCGTGGCAAAGATTCCCCTTTCAAAACCTGTAGTAATTGCTTTAACTACGCCATAACCTAGCGACCCTCCAATAAAGGACGTCGCAGTAAATGCAGAGCTGAACATAAGCCACAAAGCTCCTCCGATCTTATCAAAATGACACCCGAGGATGACAAGTCCCGCTCCCAGATAAAGGGCTGCCATAACTGGCACAATAGACGAGGCCACATGAGCAATTCTCTGTATCCCGCCTAAAATCACAAACCCCACTATCACCATCATGGCCAGTCCACAGTACAAAGGGTCAAGTCCTAAAGATTGTAGGGGGAGCGCAATAGAATTAATTTGAGCAAAGTTTCCAACTGTTAAGGAAGCTATCAAACTAAACACGCAAAAAATAGCAGCTAATTTTTTATATCCTAATCCATCTCTTAAGTAATACATGGGGCCGCCGACAAACTCTCCCTCTGCCGTTTTTTGCCTATATTTCACTCCAAGCACGCAGCTGACATACTGGATGGCTGCCCCAAAAAAGGCCATTACCCACATCCATACTAGAGAGCCGGGCCCTCCCGCTGCCAAAGCAATGGCCATGCCGGAAATATTGCCCGTGCCTAAATTACCTGCAATCACTGCAGAGATAGCTTGATAATGACTAATATTGCCTTGTTCCTTTTCATCACTTTTCAAAAGAGATAGAGCGCTGATCTTAAGCTTAAAGACTTGGATAAATCGCAGTTTCACACTTAGATAAATCCCCAGCACTATAATGCTAGGAAATACAAAGAGCAGGGTAAAGTATTCGTTGAGCAAGCAGAAAAAATCTTTGATAACCATTAGCACCTAAATTCTGTAATAATTTGGGGGCAGTTTAGCAAATTCTAGCCCTTAGATCTAGAATAAAAAGCTGTGCAGAGTTCTCTTATTGCAAGATAGCAAATGGAAGTTAAAATTTAAATTAGATAAAAAACATTAAAAATTTTCCGCCAGAGAAAAGGAACTCTGCTCCGCCTGCCCTTTTATAAGAATAGCCGCTCTTTTATCATTCACTTTAGAAAAGGCCTCACTCATCATCTCCTTGATCTCATCAAAGGAAATCCCCTCTAAAATCGAAAGAATTTGCTGTTTTGCTTCTTCTTCCTCTCCTTCATCTGCATTCTCTTTTTCCACAACCTCCATTAGGGTGTGTCTAATTGTTGCAAATCTTTTAAGGAGAGCATAGGGATTTTTCTCTTCTATAAACCCTTGTAAGAACTGCTCTGTTCTACGAAGTAATTCTTCTGCCCCGTAAGTACTCGACTGCAGTCCAAAATATTGAAGTAAATGGTCGTCCCTCACTTCATCCCAGCTAGAAAGCGTGTAGGCTGTTTGCTGCTTTGTTCTCAGCTCTTCAAAAAAAGCTTGTTCCACTAAAGCATTCACTATCCACTGTTTGATGCGGTTCATGGAAGAATAGCTTCCTAGATCGATCATCAAAAGAGAGGCGCTCGAGTTCCGTTGCACATCCTTTGAAGCTATATAAGGATATTGCTCTTGGATATGTGAAGATAGCAGAGCTGTTCTTTCTTCTTGTGAATAAGGCCTTGCGCCTAGCTGAGCTTTTATTATATCCCAATACTCTTGCATCTCCTCTTTTTCATAACTTCCTGCAATCGTTATTTCCAAATATAGTTGATCTAAGAAATGACTCACAAACTCTAGATAATCCTCATATGTGACATCTTTTATGACTTTTTGCAGCTCATATCTGGGATAGAAGGTAGGAGAGAGAATTTTCTCTAAGGAAAGATAGGCATATTGCAAAGGTTCAGGCTCACAAATTTCTTCTTTCTGCCATCGATCTTGCCACTGCAAAAAACGCTCTTTCGTGCAGAAAGCTTCTTGCAATGTGGCAATCCACCCATATACGCAATGGGTAAAATCTTCCTTTGCAGAAGATATAAATATTTCAAAAATACCATCTTCCTCTTCCAGAAAGCACATTCTGATTTTCTTACCCAAACGGTTACTACACTCGTCTTGCAAAACCTCTCTATGCAAAGAGGTCAAAGCGGCATTCTTTGGCGAAGTACTGATAGAGGGGCTAAAGAGATTAAGACGCAAGCTACTTTTTTCTTGATCTTCTAACCGATATAGCTTTCCCAACTCTTCTTCTATGATGAGCTCCGGCTCATTTCTCTCATCATCATCACAATTATACTCTCTAGAGGGAGATTCTTCTTGAGAAGGAGCCTTAAGTTGAATGTACGGATTGATCTCGGCCATAGACCAGCTGTCGATTTTTTCTTGCGCAATTTGCCTTACGGTATACTCTGACTTCATCCATCTTTCCAACGAAGAATAGACCACTCCCGTTTCTTTAGGGTCCGCCACAACGAAATAGACACCTCTAGCAGGAGTCATCTGCTCGATGAACACATCAAAGAGCTCGCTACAATAGGACAGATCTCTTGGGTCTTTGGTAAATACAAGTGATGAATCGTCTAAAAGATCTTCTGCTAGATCCGTAGCTAAAAAAAAGGGACTATCCCAAAAAGTACTGCGCCTCATATAGCTCTCTAGATCTTCGTAGAAGATCTGGGAGATTTTTTCTTGTTTTAACCTTTTCAGCGCCTCATTGATTCTGAGAATAACTGCATCGATTTCTTGCAGGCCACTCGGAGTGAGCTCAACATCCACCGCAAAAAGCAAATGGGATATATCTGGCATCCATAAGCTCACATCACACTCATAGGACCACCCTTCTCCCGATAGCGCCCTTTCCAAGCTGTGCTTTTGACTGTGATCAAGGGCCTCTTGCATCGCCTGTGCTACATGAAGAGCCTCTGCAGGTTTTCGATCTACCGGCAACTCCCACAGGACACGTAAAAACCTAGCTCTTAGCGCCGGCTTTATATAACACACATGCCCCTGCTGCTTAGCTGTAGTAAGCGGCTCCGAAAAGACCTTGCTTTCTTTTTTTCCCGGTTTTATCTGGGAAAAATATCCTGCTGCCAAATCGATCTGCTCTTCTATGCTACCTTTTGAAACAAGCACAAGCACCATATTTTGTGCTGTATAGTACTGGTCATACCAAGATAAAACCTGCTGTCTTGTCACCTCATGTAGAGAAGAAAGATTTCCACAAGAAAAAACAGCATTGGGGTGAGTGGGGTTGCCCGTTTCCTTAATGATCCTCCAAATTCTTATGGACTCATTTTCTATGTTATCTTCAAATTCGTGATGCACAGCATGTTTTTCCCTTTCAATAGCAGAAGAAGAAAAGAGAGGATCGAGAAAGAAATGAGAAAATCGGTTCAAGGCACTCTTAAAAGATCCATGTGCAACAGAAAATCCATACACGGTTCGATCATGCATCGTGTATGCATTGTACTCTCCTCCGCGA
This sequence comes from Chlamydiota bacterium, assembly GCA_023265495.1. Lineage (GTDB taxonomy): Bacteria > Chlamydiota > Chlamydiia > Chlamydiales > Rhabdochlamydiaceae > JAHFTP01. Next base: position 3,398 of record JAHFTP010000025.1, on the reverse strand, counting down.
TCAGAAATAAATTGAGAAAATTCTTCTTCCCCGGGAAAGGCCTTCGTTCCCATAAAGAGCAAATGCTCCACAAAATGAGCAAGGCCCGGATAATCCGGCGTATCATTCCAAGAACCCACACGCACGCAGAGTCCTGCCGCCGACTCCTCACACTCCGGATCAGAGATGAGAAAGACTTGCAGTCCATTGGCTAATGCGACATGGGCTACCTTTCTTTTTGTATACGAATCCCCCTCCTCTTGTCTTAAGATCTCTACAGGAGGCAACTCTTTTCCTTTTACAAAGACGCTCCCTTCACAAAAAACACCAAGAGTACTGGCTAAGAGAAAATAAGAGATAATTATTGATTTTGACCACCATGTCTTATTTCTCATAACCGCACCTCATTATTTTTTTCGTCCATTATTTAAAGAAGAGAGCTCAACAGAAAATAGGCCCGCCGCAACAAAGCTTATAGGGACAATTGGATTATTTCTAGACAATCTTGGAAACAAGATTACATTTACTATTATGTATCCATCACTTCAAGGTTGGGAAATTTCCTATTACGGCATTTTTTTAAACCAATGATTCCAATGAGGGCTGCTTTTGAAGCACAATAAGCACTATTGAACTAGTTTGAATCTGGGCTGCGATTGTCCATTGATCACAATATTTTCTAGAAACATGGCTAGTGGACGGACCCATATACCGCCTTCTCCATACAGAGCTTGGTAGACAACCAGTTCTTCCAACGTTTCGCTATGACGGGCTACTCCAATGATCTTGTAACGAAAACCTTTGTAATGCTCATAAAGACTGCCAACTATGATTGATTGGGCTAGAGCAGAAAAAGAAGGTAAAGTTTTTTTGTTCATTCGTGTGCAAGCTCGAGCATTACGTTAGATTGCATTAGTAGCTGTTTGACTCTTGGGATTCGTTGATCGAGATTTATTTTCTTGTCACGGATGAGGTAAGCAAATGGATAAAAGCTATCATTTTTTTCTATCCACCCCACAAACCAACTATGTTCTAAAGTTTTACCATCCTTGGCAATGTCGGAACCACTCCATCCTGTTTTTCCAAACAGTTTCCATCCTTCTGGCAATTCCTCTTTAAACAGAATCGCTCTTGTTATTTGAATCGCTCTAGATGAAATAGGAAGCTGAGCCCGAATCATTTTTTGGAGGAAGTCTACTTGCTCTTTTGGAGAGATCTCAATGGAAGAGTTTATCCAGAAAGGATTTAAAGGTCCTGGATCAGCCAATCCTCCAGATGCATCCTGATTACCATAGTCAATAGAAATTAAATAGTTTTGAATCTTTCTTAGCCCTAATTCCATGCTTAAGACTTTGGAATACCAAACACAGGAGTATTTCATCCAAGATAGGGGAGATTGGGGAGCCCTCCAAGATATAAGCCCATCATCATACCCTTCTCGAAAATCCCAGATTGGATTTGTTTCATCTTTTAACACTGCCGCATCATACCCCATCAAGCTCAAAGGAATCTTGAAAGTAGAACATGGGCTTATTTGTTTATGAATATTAGGACCTAATTCGGTGACTATTTCATCTGTAATGCCGTTGATAAGAAGAAAATTTTCTTCTGCAGCAAAAGCATGGATAAATGAGGAAAGAACAAAACCCAAAATGATGAATGTTGAAAATAATCGACAATGCATTTTCATAGACTTTTCCTTAAGATGAACATCTTTGAGTTTTTCTCATAACCTTCTCGAATGAATTCGGTAGAATACCCGAGCTTTTGATAGAATGGAAGTGCTTTCCAATCCATGGTATTGAGATATGGATGGCGATATCGATAATCCCATTACCACCTAAACCTGGAACAGCGGTACTACCTACGTGTTCAATCACTGCACCCGCCCCCAAAGAACCTGAGATTCTTTCCTTTTCTTTGAGAAAAAGCTCAGGGAAAATCTTGCCGTACGGTTTGAAAACGTATTTTTTCATATTCTGCCTAATTGCCTAACCAATCCGTTTTTACCGTAAATCCAACGGAATCGACACTCCAAAACGATCAGCAAAACTATTTCTGATGACCATGTTGGGGTGATTTAAGGAAAACTAGCGCTATGGTAAGAAAGAATGTGGCCAGAACTGAAATCGAACCAGCGACACAAGGATTTTCAGCCCGAAGACGACACTTCCATACATTGCCCTGGGTCCCCTTAAATCAACCAATCTTGCCCGAGTGTATAGGGAAAGACGGATTATTTCTAGGAAATCTTGGTAATTGAAGGTAATCCATTGCAAGGCCGAGAAATTGCCTGCTCCGTTAGATTTACGGCACTCTTCTGATGTGACTTGCCGCTAAATATATAAATAATTCCTTACACATTTCTTTATTTCCGTATTTTATAGCATAATGCAGAAACAGAAGGAGTCTATATATGAGCCATAGAATTGCCCGTCTTACCATCGATCTTCCTGCCTCCGATCATAAAAGGCTGAAGATGGCGGCCTCTTTGATGGATGTTTCCATGAAACAGCTCGTCTTAATGAGCGTTGATGATTTCATGCAAAAAAAATTAAATAAAGTTACTGAAAAAGCTTTAAAGCAGTCAAAGATTGGAAAAAATCTAAAAAAGTTTGACAATCTCGATGCTCTTTTTGACGACCTTGGGATCTAATGCTTATACCTATCAGAATCAGCCAATTTAAAAGAGATGACAAGCTTGGCTGCAAAGGACATACGTTATCTCAACTTGATTTGTAAGAAAATACTATCAACATTTCTTACACGGACGTCAAGTTTTACAGCAAAAAAACTTGACAAAACAAGCTGCTTTATAGCATCATAGAGTTATGAAGAAAAAACATAAGAAAACAACATCCGTTTCGTTAAGCACGGCAGAAAATGTCCGCAATCAAATTGAAAGTGGAGGAGAGCGCATTTGGAGATTGGACGACTTTGAAAATATGCCATTCACAGCTAATGCATCCGTTTTCGATCGCTTCTCGTTCTACGGCACCTAAGAGTTTTGTGCCATACCCTTGTCTTTGGAGGCTCTCTTCCACCCATAATACGTCAATGTAGGTAGACTCTGTATCCCGAAATGCTTGTATTCCGCCGAAAACTTTGCCTGAATCATTTTTCAAAAAAATGGAAAATGCTTTATCTCTCTCTCCTACTATGTGTTCATTAGATGCGATGATGCCTTCTCTTACAACGTCATTATCAGCCTGACTAGGAGAGTAATCGACGACTATTTTTAGCTTTTCTTTTGAACTCACTTTGATGGTCCTTGTCATAATGAAAAATTTGTGCAGACAGTGTCTGCACTTTTTCTACTTCATAGCTATGTGTTCAAGCAACAGCGCGATCTGCTCAGGGGATGGCAACTCGTTTTTCAGCTCCTTTGGCAGCTCTCTGAACATTTGATACGTTGCAAC
>JAHFTP010000170.1 GCA_023265495.1 Chlamydiota bacterium | reverse complement strand
GTATACGTGTAGTAAAAGCCAATACAGAAGAGCTAAAAGCCTCTAGAAATGCCCTATCCAAGGAAATAGGAGAACGAAAAAGAAACAAGCTGGACGTAGACTCTTTAATGCAAGAAGTCTCCGGTTTTGGAGAAAAAATTGCTATTTTAGATAAAGAGCTTTCCCTGTTAGAGGGCGAGTTGTTAGAAAAGCTTGCCGGCTTGCCCAACCTACCTATGGAGGGGATCAAAGTTTCTCCCGACCCTAAAGACAATGTATGTATAAAAACCTTTGGGGAAAAAAGATCTTTTAGCTTCCCTGCAAAAAACCATGTAGAACTCAACGACAAGCTCCATCTTTTCGACTTTGCCAGAGGAGCAAAAATCTCCGGCAGCGGCTGGCCCACGTATCATGGCCTTGGAGCGCGACTGGAATGGGCTCTTCTCAATTACATGATCGACATCCATCTGGAAAATGGATTTGAGATGTGGATGGTTCCTCATCTCGTGCGCCCTGAGATCATGTATGGATCGGGACAACTTCCGAAATTTGAAAAACAACTCTTTAAAATCCGTGATGAGGATTATGAGCTTTATCTGATTCCCACTTCAGAAGTAGCGTTAAACGGGCTGCATAACGATGAGATCTTTAAAGAAGAAGAGCTCCCTAAAAAGTATTGCTGTTATTCTCCTTGTTTTAGAAGGGAGGCAGGAGCCGCCGGCTCGCAGGAGAGGGGACTCATCCGCGTGCATCAGTTCAATAAAGTAGAGATGTTTGCTTTTACCACACCAGAGCAGAGCGAGCAGATATTTACAGAGATGCTCTCTTCTGCCGAGCAAATACTCATCGGACTCAACCTTCACCACAGGTCTATGCTTCTCGTGACTGGGGACATGTCTTTTGGTGCGGCAAAAACAGTGGATGTAGAAGTATGGCTTCCCGGACAAAATCGATATTATGAAGTTTCTTCTGTCTCTAACTGCACAGATTTTCAGTCTAGGAGATCGCAGATCAGGTTTAGGAGGAAGGAGGAAAAACCAGAGCTCGTGCATACGTTAAACGGTTCCGGTCTTGCAACGTCGAGACTCATGGTAGCCCTTTTAGAAAACAACCAACAAGAAGACGGAAGTGTTCTATTACCTCAGGTGCTCCACAAGTATGTAAATGGAGAGAAAGAGCTGCGTCCCATCAAATAACACACAGGCGGTACACTATATGTCTCATGTGCTCGAGGATTTAAAAACCTTTTTAGATACGTCTCCTACTTCTTGGCATGCCACAAAACAAATAGGCAATAGGCTTGCACTCCATGACTACACTCCTTTGCAAGAGTCGGAGAAGTGGAACCTAGAAAAGGGGAAAAAGTATTTTGTACATCGCGGCGGCTCCTTTTGCGCTTTCCATCTTCCCTCCCATGATCTAGAAAAGGCTTTTATCCTTGCGGCACATACAGATAGCCCGGCGCTTAAGATCAAGCCCCATCCCGAGAGCAAAAAAGAAAATATGACGCTCTTTGGCGTTGAGGTCTATGGATCTCCTATATTAAACTCCTGGCTCAATAGAGACTTGTGCATAGCGGGGCGTGTGGTTGTTGCAGATAGCGCCGGCAACATAGAGCAAAAACTCGTCACAATGGATGATGTCGCTATATGTATTCCTCAACTCGCCCTGCACCTCGACCGCGAAGTCAACGAAAAGGGCTTGCAACTCAACAAACAAGAACATCTCCCCCCTCTTATTTGTTTAGATAAGGACAGCGATGGCACGTTAGAGACGCTGCTGCGAAGACACCTTGCCTTCCATACACTGCTCTCTTTTGATTTATTTGTTGTCCCTATGGAGACAGCTCGTTTTCTTGGTGCAAGCAACGAGATGCTCGCCTCCTACCGCATAGACAACTTAGTCAGCGTGCATGCAGCCATCACCGCACTTGCGATGCAACAAGACATCCCACAAACAACATTGCCTATGACCATTTTCTGGGACCATGAAGAAATAGGCTCCAAGACGCTTGAAGGGGCCGATTCGAGCTTTGTATCTGACATTTTTTCCCGTCTTTATGCGTTCTATCACAAAAAAGCGGAAGAGCAAGCGATTTGCAAGAGTAAGTCTCTGTGTCTTTCCCTTGACATGGCCCATGCGCTGCATCCGAGCTTTCCCAAAAAGCACGACCCCAACCATCAACCTCTCCTAGGCAAGGGGATTGTCATCAAATACAATGCAGACTACAAATATGCAACAAGCGCCCTCTCTTCCGCTCCTATTGTACAGCTATGTAGAGAAAACAATATTGCCTATCAACAGTTCGTTGCCAGATCAGACATGCCCTCCGGCAGTACAGTGGGCCCCATTTTTTCCAGGCAGATGGGAATGAATACGGTAGACATTGGTTGCCCGCAGCTATCGATGCACGCTGCGAGAGAGCTCATCGCCTGCCAAGATCATGTGGATCTATGCATGCTGCTAGCTCATGGGCTCAAAAAATTTTCCACATAAGGCACCCACCACATGGACACACACACACCCTCTGAGCATTTTGCAGGAAAATCTGTTGTAGACCACCTCAAGGAGGCAAGGACAAGGGGGATGATCGCCTCCGCAGAGATCCATGGGTTGGAGATGCCGTTGCATCTATCTTCCTTTGCCGATGCAAGCAAAGATACAGCTATGGCGCTTCTCATTCTTTGGTCTTTAGTAGAAGTGTGGATACCTTTAGATAGAGCTGTGTTATTCCTTCTTCTTTTCTCTTGTAGCTGGCTTATTTGGAAGACGGGGCGCAGCGCCATGGTTGGGTGGGGCAGGCTGGAGAGGCTCCACAGACTGATTGAACAAGAGAGATGGGAAATCGAACACCACAGAGCGCAAGAAAAAGAAGAGCTCACAGAGCTCTATAGAGCGAAGGGATTAACCGGCAAACTTCTTACGGAAGTGGTAGATACATTGATGGCGGATGATAACCGTCTTTTGCAAGTGATGTTAGAAGAGGAACTAGGCCTTACCCTCGAAACACATGAACATCCGATCAAGCAATGCCTGGGAGCCTTCCTTGGAACTCTTCTTACGGCCTTTGTAGCTATTTTTCCTTACTGGATAGGGATCTCTTATGCGCTTCCAGTCGGCTGCGCAGTTGCGCTCTTTACTTCCTGCATCATCAGCGCGAAGGTCGAAAGAAACGCTGCTATGCCTAGCGTCATTTGGCACCTGGCCACCGCCTTCTTTCTGATGGGCTTTCTCCATTTCCTTCTTCCTCTAGCTCTTAAAATGAGATAATTACATGCCCTATATCTTCGATGAGTTTTTCGCCTCGGGAAAAGAAGAAAGCATCAGTCCTTTCCTTAAACCTTCGACCAGATCATGGGGCAAAAATCTTTCTTTAAAGGTGGCTATCACCTCTGCTGTCCTTTTACTCATTTCTTTTATTTTTTCTTTTTTTCACTCTTCTGTATCGAACTTATTTCTTCTCGGTGTGTATTTCTTAGCAGGGACACCGGCGCTCATCTCAGCGATAGAGGATATATCCAACCTAGAGATCAACATCGACGTCCTCATGACGCTTGCAGCGCTTTTATCTGTCCTTATCGGCAGTGGGATGGAGGGGGCTTTACTGCTTGTGTTATTCGAATTATCTGGCGCCCTAGAAAATACCGTGACCTTAAAAACAAAAAGTGCCCTCGTCAGCTTACATGAGCTCTCTCCAACGAGAGGATATTTGGTCACTGCAAACGGAGATGTCGTAGAAACATCGATCAAAGAAATACAAACAGGCGCTCATCTTCTTGTGAAATCCGGAGAAATTATTCCGCTCGATGGCAAAGTCATTGCCGGATCTTCTTTTGTGAATTTAGCCCACCTAACAGGAGAAAGCCTTCCCTCTCCCAAAAAAGTGGGGGATGAAGTGCAAGCGGGAGCTCGCAACTTAGACGGCACCCTCACGATAGAAGTTTTACGGACAAGTAACGACTCTACGCTCAGTCGCATCATTGAGCTCATTACAGAAGCACAAAAAGCAAAACCACAGTTGCAAAGATTCATTGACCGCTTCGGCAGGCGATATG
>JAHFTP010000169.1 GCA_023265495.1 Chlamydiota bacterium | reverse complement strand
AATAGAATGCTTCGTAGCTCGCTGTCTTGCTTCATAGTACCTCGATGTTTGATAATCAACGAGATATGGTTGCATTTCAGCGAGTTTTTTTCTTTAAATCATTTTTTGTCGTGTACAAAGCTGCGAGGCAACTGCATGGTTGACAATTAATTATTTTAATTATTAAGGTGAGGGTACTATGTTTTATTAGATAGGAGGTAGTACCGTGCAGACGCAGAACCCATTAATGCTAGCGAGCATATTTGGACCATTTTTAGTGATATTAGGTCTTTGGATGTTGCTCTATAGCGATAATATGATCAAAATTGTGAATTCTATAAAGACTTCACCAGCAGCATTTTATATACTTACCGTGTTTAATCTGTTTTTAGGGATTGTTATTGTAAATCATTACAATTCCTGGATGATGAACGGAGCATTTCTCGTAACTCTTCTCGGCTGGGTGATGACCCTTCGAGGTGTTCTTGGACTCTTTGTTCCTCAGATTCTTATTAAGCACACAATGACCAGCGTGTCATTTTTGAAGGTGAAAGGTCTCATACCTTTCATTTGGGGTGTAGCCCTTTGCTGGCTTGCCTTTGCCTAAATCATTTCCCTCAGGTCTAAGACGTGGGGGAAATTTCTTTTTTAATCTGCTAGCTTCATCTTGTTCGAAAGAGCCTCTTCGATTATTCTTACGTCCAAAAAGCACTAACCTGAGGTTCTCTCCATGAAAAAGTGGTTATTTTCTCTCTATTTTGCCTCTCTTGTCTTGTCGGTCGATTTTGTCTTGGCAGATGGCATAGAAACAGTGGTTCCTATAGCAGAGAGTTTAAAGCAAAGGCAGCCGCATTGGCGTCCTAAAATTATTCAGACGCATCCAGAGGGAACTCCAGAGACGGTCATTTTCTACGAGCAAATCACAGAGACGAAAGAAGCTCCTGTTAAACAAATCAAATTTTATCCGAGTGGCCAAGTAAAGAATGAAATGGATCTTATCGAAGTAGAGGAAGGATCAGCTGGATACAAGGAGTGGAAAACAACGATAGTTCCTCATGGGCTGAGTGTCTCTTTTTATGCGAATGGAAAGTTAGAGAAAATTATTCCGTACGATAAGGGGCTGGTCCATGGAAAAATGAGTGTGTTTTTTGAAGATGGCAAGCCCAGAGGAGAGGCTGGATTCAAACAGGGAGCGCGCCACGGCAGTGCTATTTCCTACCACGAATCTGGAGATAAGGCCGAAGAGGCTTTTTATAAAGAAGGAAAATTAGAGGGAGATTTTCTTCGCTATTCGAGCAAAGGGGCTAGGATTGGTCTAGTTTCCTATCAGAATGGAGTGCCTCACGGCAGCGCCATGGAATGGTATGACAATGGATCGTTGAAAGCGTCGTATAGTTATGTAAATGGGCAATTGCACTCTGATGCAGGGACTCCGGCTAAGGTTGTATATAATGAAGATAGAAGCATTATTGAAGTGCAAGACTTTAAAGGAGGCGAGCCTACAGGCATGCACATTGGCTATCATGGCAATGGAAAAGATAGCTATAGAGTGCTGTATAAAAATGGGAAAAAAGTAGGGAAAGAGCAGTTCTTTGGCTCGGATGGATCGCTCATTGGCGAAGGCGAATATAAAGAAGGAGTGCCCTTTGGTCTTCACTATAAAAATTATGAAAATGGGAAGTCTGCATTTCGCGCAGAGTATGATAATAAGGGAACACTGCTAAGGCCGATTGTAGAATATTATGACAATGGACAAAAGAAAGCAGAGTATCTTCTTGTTGATAATGAAAGAGATGGCCATTTTCTCTTCTGGTACGACAATGGCCAACTGCAAGCAGATTTTTGTTATATAAGAGGGCAATTTGATGGGGAACAGAAAGAATACTATTCTTCCGGACAAATGAAAGTCAAAACCACCTACTTCAATAAAATGAAAGAGGGTGTGTATGAGGAGTGGTATGAAGATGGAAAACCCTACATGTTAGCGAGCCTAAAAGAAGGCAAGAAAGAGGGAATCCAAAAGAAATGGTATGCCAATGGTAAGCAACAATTGGAAGAGTTCTATGTGGGTGATCAACTAGAGAAGGAAAGAAAAGAATGGCATGAGAATGGAACACTTAAATTTGTTGGATCTTTTCTCGGAGGAAGGAAGCAGGGGGTATTCAAGGAGTGGAATGAGTCTAAAGAGCTTCTTGCGGAAGTATCTTACGACAACGACCTTCCCCAGGGTGAAGTGAAGACTTGGCACGGCAAGAATGTGCTAAAAGAAATTATCCATTATGTAAATGGCAAAAAAGAAGGGAAAAACGAAGAGTATTATGCCAATGGGAAAATGCGCGTCTCTGCTTTCTATAAGAGCGACTTACTCGAAGGCAAGGTCCAAGCTTGGTTCGATGATGGATCTGCATGGTTTGTGAAAAATTATGTCGGAGGGAGGCCCGTAGGCGATCAGGTGGAATATTTTGCTAAAGAAGCGACGGAGACAAAGGAAACAATGATGGTCGCTCGCCAATTCCACTACAGTGATGGAGGAATCCTCGAAGGAGAGCAGAAGACCTACTATCCGAGTGGCGTTATGCAGTCTCTTCTCACCTATGCAAATGGAGAGTTGCACGGCAAAAAATCTCTTTGGAATCAGGAGGGTGCACTAGTAGAAGAAGGTTTCTATGTGGTGGGTAAGCTTGATGGAAGATTTTTCCAAAGGCTAGAAGATGGAAGAGATGTGGTGTATCATTATGCGGGAAATAAAAGAAATGGTCTTCATGAAGTGTATTATCCGGAACAGCCATCGTTTGGCAGGGTAAAAGCTTTTGAAGTGAACTACGAAAATGATCTTCCTCAGGGAGAAGCAATCGAGTACAATCAGGCAGGAAATAAAGTCTCTTCTACTCCCTATATAAAAGGAAAGAAAGAGGGCATGGCCCTTGTCCTTCATCCCAAAGGTCAGATTCTGATGAAAATTGCTTTCCAAAATGACAAGAAGCATGGGGACATTGTGCAGTACTACCCCGATGGTGCTCTTTATAAAGAAGCAAAATTCATCGAAGATCAAGAAGAGGGGGAAGAGAAAACTTACTTTGAAGATGGCACAGTATCTTCTTTTATCCATTTTAAAAAAGGGAAGATGGATGGCTCCTATAAGCAGTGGAACCAACAAGGAGTGCTTATTTTTGATGGAGAATATAAAGAAGGACTTCGCCATGGAAAAATTAACAAATACTATGACGATGGCAAGCCCCGCCTTCTACAGACCTTTATCGATGATAAGCTCCATGGTGTAAAAAAGAGCTTTGATGATGAAGGAAAAGTCGTAGAGAATTCCTATGAATATGGGAAGAAAATACGGTAGGGAGTTTTTTTTCAAAAAGTTCCCATCTTTGCAAGATACTATCTTTCCTATGAAGAAAAGGGGGCAACTTTTTGGCATCTTGTATCTGAGGGAAGCCAAGAATCAGAAAGAATACCCGATCTAAGACGTTGCGAAAGAATTCGCTGGCCGAGGCCAATGATTGAAAATGTGAACTCTACAGAAGTCAGGATTTGGGAAACAATCCGCCCATGGAAAAACCAAAAGCAACGAAGGATCAACTTTGCTCTCAACAATTTCAGCTACATTGTCGTAATAGCTGAAACTCGAAAAGGATTCGATTTGGTAACGGCATATCATCTGGAAAAGCAGCATCGCAGAGAAAAGCTAAAAAGAGAATTTGAGAATTTTTCAGGACAAAAAAAAGAGGGTTCTGCTGTTTAGACGGGCCCCAAATTCCTTCTACGCATGGTAGATGAATGACCTTTGTTGTACATGTTTTGTCTATTCCTGTCAAACTTGGCATCTTCATTTCTAAACTTAACCAATTAACAATTAGACTATTAGCGAACATCTATTCTTTTCAGGGAGGGGGTACAAAAAAACTATTTTCTCCCTTCCTTGGATAGACGGTCGAATATTTTTTCTTCGATAGAGGAAGGGACAAATTCTTTAAGTCTATTTTGGAAAAAGCCAATTTCTTTGATAAGGGACGAACTGATATGAGCATGTCTTTCATCTGCCATGAGAAAAAC